>CAZLYE010000028.1:0-2915 GCA_964562865.1 uncultured Binatia bacterium (SeqCode)
CCGTTGACGACCCAGCCACCGGGCGCGGGCTCGGCGCGGGTGCGCAGAGCAGTCAGGTCCGAGCCGGCACCGGGCTCGGAGAAGAGCTGGCACCAGAGCTCCTCGGCGGGGAGGATGGGCGGCAGGAAGCGTCGCTTCGGCTCCTCGGTCCCGTGCGCGATCAGTGTCGGGCCGACGAGGTTCACCCCGATCCGGTTGATGATCTCGGGCGCGCGCGCCGCCGCGATCTCCTCCTGGAAGACGTAGTGCTCGACGACCGTCGCGCCCCGGCCGCCGTACTCGCGCGGCCAGTGGATGCCGACCCACCGCCCGTCGTGGAGCTTCCGCTGCCAGGCGCGGAGGAACGCGACCTCGTCCCGGAGGGTGGCCGGTTCGGCGTGCGCCGCGGTGCCCCACCCGGGCGGCAGGTTCTCGCGCAGCCAGGCACGCAGCTCGGCGCGGAACCCCTCCTCGGCGGCCGTGAACGAGAGGTCCACCCATCGTACTTGCCCGCGCGGCCACCGGCGCGTCAACTCGGCCGTTGAGGCGCGACGGGAAAGATGCGAGGGAGGAGCATGGGCGGCCACTCCCGGGACGAGCTCGAGCAGGCCTTCATCACCTACTGGCGGACCGGCGCGGGCGGGCGAGGACTGGGATGCGTGGGCCGATCTCTTCACGGAGGACTGCGTCTACTTCGAGCACTGGTACGGCGTGATGCAACGGCCGGGAGACCGTGCGGCGCTGGATCGTGCCGATCATGGACAAGTACCGCGAGCTCTACACCGGCTACGAGTGGCACGTGGTCGACCCCGAGCGCGGCCGGGTGGTCTTCTACGTGCAGAACCGGCGCGATCACCCGAGCGGCCAGGGGACGATCGACTTCCCGGGCGTGTCGATCATCGACTACGCGGGCAACGGGAAGTGGAAGCGTGAGGAGGACTACTGGGCCGTCAAGGGACGCGAGACGGCGATGAAGGAGTACGAGGAGGCGTGTCGGCGCTTCGACCCCGACCATCCGAAGAAGCACACGCGCCGGTTCTGGGGGACGGGGCCGGTGTGGATCCAGGGCGGGTCGACGTACGAGCAGCGGCCGCGCGTGATCCGGTGACGCCCACCACCGACCTCGCGCTCGACGACATCCGGCTCGGCGACCCGCTGCTCTGGGTCCGTCCCGACCGGGAAGGGATCTTCGCGAAGCTCCGGGCGGAGCGGCCGGTCTCGTTCCACGAGGAGCCGGACTTCCCCGAGGTGCCGCGCGGCCCGGGCTTCTGGTCGCTCACGCGCCACGCGGACGTCGTCAGGGCGAGCTGCGACGCCGAGGCGTTCATCTCCGGGCGCGGCTCGAACATCGGCGACCTCCCCATCGAGATCACCGAGTTCTTCGGGTCGATGATCAACATGGACGCGCCGCGCCACACCAAGCTCCGGAAGCTCGTGAGCGCGGGCTTCACGCCGCGCACGATCCGCCAGCTCGAGGAGGGGGTCCGCGCGCAGGCGCAGCGGATCGTCGACGCCGTCGCGCCGAAGGGCACCTGCGACTTCGTCGAGGAGGTCGCCGCCGCGCTCCCGCTCCGCATCATCTGCGACATGATGGGCATCCCGGAGTCCGACCACCGGCGCATCTACGAGCTCACGAACGTCATCCTCGGCGTCGGGGATCCCGAGTACGGCTCCACGCTCGCCGATCTGATGGCCGCGGCCATGGAGCTGTTCCAGTACGCGCAGGATCTCGGCGAGGAGCGCCGGGCGCGGCCGCGCGACGACATGACGACGACCCTCATGCAGGCCGAGGTGGACGGCGAGCGGCTGTCGACGCAGGAGCTCGGGTCGTTCTTCATCCTGCTCGTCGTCGCGGGGAACGAGACGACGCGGAACGCGATCAGCCACGGCATGAAGGCGCTCACGGACTTTCCCGACCAGCGAGCCCGGTGGCTCGCCGACTTCGATCACGTGGCGCCGACCGCAGTCGAGGAGATCGTCCGCTGGGCGACGCCGGTGATCCACTTCCGGCGGACGGCCACACGGGACGTCGAGGTGGGCGGGGAGACGATCCGCGCGGGGCAGAAGGTCGTGCTCTGGTACAACTCGGCGAACCGGGACGAGCGCGTGTTCCCGGACCCGTACCGCTTCGACGTCACGCGGACGCCGAACGATCACGTCGGGTTCGGCGCGGGTGGCCCGCACTTCTGCCTGGGCGCGAACCTGGCGCGGCGGGAGATCCGCGTGATGTTCGAGGAGCTGCTCGGACGGCTGCCGGACATCCGGGTGACGGCGCCGCCGGACATGCTGCAGTCCTTCTTCATCCACGGGATCAAGCGGATGCGCGTCGAGTTCACGCCTCAGCGAGGCGGGCGCTAGGGAGCTCGCGCGATCCCTCGTGAACCGCGCGGATCAGGCCGCGCTCAATCGATCGGGCGGAGGAGCATCACGAACGTGATGTAGTGTGTCACGAGGAGCGCCGGCACCCAGAATGCCGGTACCCAGTACGCCGGCCCCATGTAGACGGAAGCTCGGGAGACGGTCGCCAGCAGGATGGCGTTGGCGAGATCCAGCGAGCCCTCCACGTTGAACGCCCACACCAGGATCCGCTTCGCCGCGTGGTCCCGGACAACGGCCACGAGCGAAGCGAACGCCAGCACGGCGGCGAGCAGGTCACCCAGTGCCGCCGGGTAGGCGAACTGCGGGGGCATCCCGGGAAGGATGGCGCTCGGCGCGAGGAACATCAGCCCGAGGTGGCGGAAGGAGTGCAGCAGGAGAATCGGAAGCATGACGCCCCGGAAGGTCCACCCAGCGAGCCTCGGCAGCACGTAGATCCTGGCCGCGGCGTAGAAGACGAGCGTGCTCGCCACGAGGTTGAACGTGAGGATCCGGTCGGAGAGCGCCTGCATGGAGAGACCTCCGAACTGGAGCCTGCCGGCTCTCTCTGACGCCGGTGA
>CAZLYE010000029.1:0-4682 GCA_964562865.1 uncultured Binatia bacterium (SeqCode)
ATCGCGGCCGCCGTGAGGCCGACGCTCACGCCGAGCGCGGTCACCATGCCCGGGCAGTACCGACACAGCTCGATGATCGGGATGATCTGCGTCGCGATGTCCTCGGTCGTGCGCTCGCTCGACTTCCGCGGCTTCTCGCCGCGGGCGGCCGCCTTCTCGCGCTCGATCTGTGCCTGGAAGCGGAGGCGGCCCACCTCGTCGATGCCGAACGTCTTCATGAGCTTCCGGAGCACGTCGTAGGGCGGCGTGTCGCCGTGCTCGAGCTCCGCGAGACGCGGCTTGATCTCCGCTTCGATGAAGCGGCGGAACATGTCGCGGATGGCCTCGTGCTGCTCGCTCCACTCGATCATGCGTACTCGGCTTCGAGGTAGGCGACGATGTCGTCCGACTCGTACATCGCGCGGCCGGTGTTCGGGTCGACGAGGAACGGGACCTGCATCTTCCCACCGCGCTCGACGAGCGCCGCGCGCTTGGGGCTCCCCTTCGGCACGTTGCGCACCACGTACTCGAGGTCGAGCTCGCTGAGCGTCTCGCGCACCTTGCGGCAGTAGGGCGACCCTTCCATGTTCCAGAGCGAGAGCGGCTCGAGGCCGGAGCGCGGCTCGACGTGCCGACAGCGCCCGCCGTGGCCGATCCGGAAGGCGCTCGCGAGCGCGGAGTGCGCGTTGTCGAGGACGCTCGGCAGGGGCAGGCGCCAGCCGGCGCGCGCGCCCGCGCCGTACGTGGCGTTCAGATACCCGATGATGTCGTCCGACTCGTACATCTCCGCGCCGGTGTTCGGGTCGACGAGGTACGGCACCTGCTGCTTCCCGCCCCGCCGGACGAGCTCCGCGCGGCGCGGGCTTCCGGGCGCGACCGGATGCGCCAGGTAGTCGAGGTCGAGCTCGGAGAGCACCTCGCGGACCTTCCGGCAGTAGGGGCACGCCTCGAAGTCGTAGAGCTCGAGGAGCCGGGGCGGATCGGGCCGCGCCTCCGCGGTCACCTTCGGGAAGACGCCGCGCCCGAGGCGGACGATCGTCGCGGCGAACGAGCTCGCGTCGTTGGCGAGGCTCATCGGGCCCGACCTAGTCCGCCGACGCGCGCTGGAACGCCGGCCGCGCGCCGAGGCGCGCGACGTAGGCCGCCACGTTCGGCTGCTCCTGGCCGACGATCCCGAGCATGCTCGCCCAGCCGAGCGTCGAGCCGAGCATCACGTCGGCCGCGCTGAAATCGGCCCCGAGGATGAACGGCCGGCCCGCGAGCGCGCGCTCGATGACGCCGAGCACCGCGGCGAGCTGGCCGCGCGCCTCGGTCACGAGCGTCGGGATCCGTTCCGCCTCGGGCTTCCGCACGGTGTGGAAGAAGATCGTGACCGTCGGCGGCTCGAGGCCCGACATCGCGTAGTGGATCCACTGGTAGTAGAGGCCGCGTGCCGGCGTCCCGACCAGCGGCGCGAGCTTCTTCTCGGGGAACTTGTCGGCCAGGTACTGGCACATCGCGCCCGACTCGAAGAGCGCGAGATCGCCGTCCACCAGGGCCGGCACCGTCCCGTTCGGGTTGATCTTCAGGTACTCGGGCCGCTTGTGCTCGTTCGCCTGCAGGTCGAGCCGGACGAGGTCGTACGGGACGCCGAGCTCCTCGAGGAGCCAACGTGGACGCACGGAACGGCTCTGCGCGGAATGGTACAGCTTCATCGTCGGGCCTCCTTCGCCGCCGGCATCAGCTCGCCGGCGAGCCTCTCGATCTCCGTCCGGACCGCCGCGGCACCCTGCCCGACGACCATGTGGATCACCTGGTCGACGCCCGCCTCGGCGTAGGCGTGGAGCGCGCGCGCGTCGCGCGCGGGCTTCGTGTACGGGCAGACGCTCACCTCGACCGACGCGCGCGCTCGGCCGCGGCGGGCGAGCAGGCGCTCGAGCGCGGCGATCCGCGCGGCGGCCTCCTCCGGGAGCAGGTCGAAGCCGTACCAGCCCTGGCCGAGGTCGGCGACGCGGCGGAGTGCCGCGTCGCTCTCGCCGCCGAACACGATCGGCGGGTGCGGCTTCTGGATCGGCTTCGGGAACATCCGGAGCGGCGGGATGTCGAGCAGCGGACCACGATGGCTCGACATGGGCTCCGTCCAGAGCGACTTCATTGCCGTGAGGTACTCGCGACAGCGCGCGGCGCGATCGTCGAACGACGCGCCGAGTGCCGCGAACTCCTCCCGGAGCCAGCCGATCCCCACCCCGAAGTCGAAGCGGCCGAGCGAGAGGACGTCGACGTCGGCGACCTGCTTCGCGGTGTAGAGCGGTGGCCGCTGGGGAACGAGGCACACGCCCGTGCCGAGCCGGATCCGCGTGGTGAGCGCGGCGGCGAACGCGACGGCGGTGAACGGCTCGAGGAGTCCAGCCTCGCCCGAGAGCGGGAAGGAGCCGTCGGGGGAGTACGGGTAGCGCGAGACGTGCGCGTCGAAGAGCGCCACGTGCTCCGCGAACCAGAGGGAGTGGAAGCCCGCCCGCTCGGCCGTCGTCGCGGCCGCCGCGAGCGTCTCGCGGAGGCCGGCCGGGTCGCCGGCGAGCGGTACGAAGAGCCCGAGCTTCACGACGCGCGAGTCTGCCCCGAACCGCGCGGCCGGGGCAAGCCGCGTGCGCAGGCCGCGCGCGGTCGCTATAGATGGGGCATGCGGCGCGTGATCGACCTCGAGGGCTGCCTCAACTTCCGCGACCTGGGCGGCTACCCGACCGACGACGGCCGCTCCGTCCGGTGGCGGCAGCTCTACCGAAGCGATGCCCTCCACCACCTGACGGCAGCCGACGTCGCCCGGATGCGCGACGAGCTCCGCATCGCGACCGTGGTCGATCTCCGCTCCACCTCCGAGCTCCGGGCCGAGGGCCGCGGCGCGCTCGCCGCGGAGCCGATCGGGTTCCACCACCTGCCGCTCTTCGACGGCCACGTCTCGCGCCCGGAGAGCTGGAACGGTTTGGAGACGCTCGCCGACCGATACTTCCTCCTCGCCGAGGTCGCGAAGGAGCCGATCGCGCGGGTGGTGACGGTGCTCGCGGGATCGGACGGGCCTGCCGTCTACCACTGTGCTGCGGGGAAGGACCGGACCGGCGTCGTGTCGGCCGTGCTCCTCGGGCTCCTCGGCGTGCCCGACGAGGTGATCGTCGCCGACTACGCCGCCACCCAGGAGAACCTCGATGCGATCGTCGAGCGCCTGATGTCGACGCGCGGCTACCGGACGATGCTGTCGGCGCTCCCCCCCGACACCATGCACGCCGAGGCGGAGACGATGGTTGCGTTCCTCCGCAGCATTGCGGAGCAGTACGGCTCGATGCGGGGCTATGCCGCGGCGGCCGGCGTGGGAGACGGGGTCGTCGGGTCGCTCCGGGAGCGGCTCATCGACCGCTGAGCCGGGCAGCGTACGGCAGGCGTGCATCCCGGCCCAGTGTTCCTTGCACCTCCGCGAGGTTCCGAGTGCTGTCCGCGGGACGAAGATTCAGGAAAAGCAGGTGGTTAGCTCAGGAACCTTCAGGGCATGGATCTTGGACTAGGGTCCCTGCGGAGGGGATCACTGATGACCGAATCGCCATCGCTCGGACTCATCCTTCTCAAGGCTGGTGTCGTGACGCCGCAGGACCTGGTCGAGGCTCACGGCACCCGTCACGGCGCACCGCTCTGGAAGCGCCTGGTCGCGCTCGGCATGGCGACCGAGGAGCAGATCCAGAGGGCGGTCGCAGTGCACGTGCAGAGGCAGTCGCAGCCGTCGGAAATTCACGCGCGCATCCGACCGTCGCTCCGGCCTGCGATGCGGCCGGTGCTGCGGAAGTACACCCGCCTGCACTGATCCCGAGCGGGGCGTCGGCCCGGACGCCTCACGGTTGAAGGAGAACGCGCCGCCAGCCCCGGCGCATGCGCACGAACAGCTCGCGGTGGTGCAGGCGGTGCTGGGCGTGCGTCCAGAACTCGATCGATCGGGGAACGACGCGGAAGCCGGTCCACCCTACCGGGCGGGGAACCGGCCGGCCGCGATGGCGGCGGCGGAGCCGCTGCCAGCGGGCCTTCAGCGCCGCGCGGCTCGTGAGCGTCGCGCTCTGGCGCGAGGCGAGCGCGGCGAGCTGACTCGCGCGCGGGCGCGTGGCCCAGTAGGCGTCCGCCTCGGCGGGTGACACCTCCTCGACCCGTCCCGCGATCCGCACCTGCCGGCCGAGCGGGTGCCAGTAGAACGCGAGGGCGGCGCGAGGATTGGATCGGAGGTCCCGTCCCTTCGCGCTTGCCGCGTTCGTGAAGAACACGAACCCGCGCGTGTCGGCGCCCTTCAGCAGCACGAAGCGGACCGACGGAGCACCGCGCCGGGCCGCGGTCGCGAGCGCCGTCGCTTCCGGGAGGGGCATCCGGGTGTGCTCGGCCGCGCGGAACCACCGGGCGAAGCGCGCGATCGGGTCGACCCACGCTCGTGGGGCGGGATTCGGCACGGGCCTGCATCCCATCCTCGCGGTGCGTGCGCAAGAGCGCGGCCGGTGTGCTAGAGGCGGCGGCGTGGACCTCGACGGCGTCCGTATCGGCGCTCGCGACCTCGCCGACGCGGTGGCGGCGTACACGCTCCTCCTCGGCGTCGAGCCCGCCCGCGCGGACGGCGATGTGCATCGCTTCGAGCTCGCGCGCGGCGCCGTCGAGATCGTGGCCGGCGACCCGGGCATCCAGTCGATCGGGTTCACCGGCGA
>CAZLYE010000030.1:0-3173 GCA_964562865.1 uncultured Binatia bacterium (SeqCode)
GCGACCCCGGGGGCCGGCCGTCGATCAGCCCGGCGGGCTGCGGATCGTGGACGAAGACCAGGTCCTCGCCGAGCGCGAGCGACGCGAGGTTCTGCTGGGTCGTCTCCCGGAAGACCGCCACGTCGTGCGCCGTCAGCGTGACGGGCTGGCCGTGGAGCGCGTTGTGGATCGTCTTCGTGACCGCGAAGAACTCCTCGCCGCCGCGAATCACGTCCCAGCGCGCGTCGACGCCCACCTCGCGCAGCAGCGGGATCAGCCGGTTCAGGATCTCCGCGACCCCGCCCCCGACGGCCGTCGAGTTGATGTTCTGGACCTTCCGCCCCCGCAGGCGGTCGCCGAGGAGCCGGAGCTCGTCGATCGTCGCCTGCCCGACGAACGGTGCGTAGGCGTCGAGGCCGGCCGTCATCGCGCGGGCCCGGCGGCGAGCCGCGTGTCGATGAGCCGGAGGAGCCGCTGCCGCAGGCCCTCCATCGTGTGCGTGTAGGGATCCAGGCGGCGGATCGCCGCGGCGAGCTCGCGCTCCCCGAGCTCCGCCTCGAGCCAGCGGGAGAAGTCGTTGTCGTCCGCGCCGACGCGGAGGCGCGCCTCGAAGAGATGGTACGCGATCGTCGCGTAGCCGACCTCCCGCAGCTCCGCCGCAAACTCGGCGAGCGTCCGCGCCTGATGCCGGGTCGGCACCGTGAAGGAGATCGCGTCCATGAAGTGGAATTCCTCGCCCGGGGGTGCGGTACGGAGATCGCCGCAGCTCGCGAGATACTCCTCGATCACCTCGATGGTGCGATCGCGCAGCTCGTGCAGCGAGGCGAACTGGACCGTGTCGATCGCCGCCAGGCGCTCGCCGAGGCGCTCCTCCTGGAGCACGTTCCGCACCCAGAACGCGAAGTCGTTCGGCGGCTCGGGCGAGAGATGCTGGTGCTGCACCAGGAAGTGATGGGTATGGTGGAAGATCATCGAGCCCGGCGCGCTCCGGAGGTGCTCGAGCATCTCCGCCAGATCCGCCGCCCGCCGCCCCGTGAGCCGCGTGAGCGTCAGCCGCGTGTAGAACCGAAACGGGTCACGCGCGACGACCGGCATCGGGATGACGGCCCTTAGCTGGCCGTCGGGCGAGAACGCCCGTCGCAGACGGTGAGGCGAGCGGGGGTCCCCCGCGCGTCACTCACCGTGCTCCGAAAGTCGGCGGTTGCCCGCATCCCGCTCACGCCGCCGTCGCCGCCGGCCCACCCGCCGCCGCGAGCTGGTCGAGGAACGTGCGCGTCCACCAGCGCACGTCCCGCATCGCGACCCGGCGATCGAGCGCGCGCATGCGCCGCCGTCGCTCCTCGGGGGACATCGCGACGCAGATCTCGAGACCCCGCCGGATCGCCTCGGGGTCGTAGGGATTGACGAGCACGGCTTCTCGGAGGTCCTCGGCGGCGCCCGCGAACTCGGAGAGCAGCAGGATGCCGTCCTCGCCGCCCCGGCACGCGACGTACTCCTTCGCGACGAGGTTCATGCCGTCGCGCAGCGGCGTCACGAGCGCGATGTCCGCGGCGCGATAGTAGGCCGTCAGGCTCTCGCGCCCGAGCGCGGTGTACATGTACTGGATGGGCGAGCGACCCTCGTACGTGAAGCGCCCGTCGATGCGGCCGACGGCCTCGTCGATCGCCCGCTTCATCGCGCGGTACTCGGGCACGCGAGCCCGCGACGGCACCGCCACCTGCACGAGGCAGACGCGCCGGCGCCACTCGGGGTGGCGTTCCAGGAAACGCTCGTACGCCTGCAGACGTTCGGGGATGCCCTTCGTGTAGTCGAGACGATCGACGCCGAGCATGACCACCTCGGCCCCGAGCGTCGCGCGCAGGCGATCCGCCTTCGCCTGCACGGCGGGCTCACGCGACCGGGCGCGGAAGCCCTCGCGGTCGATGCCGATCGGAAGCGCGAGCGCACGGACCTCGCGGCCGGGGATGACCACCCGGGGCGGGTTCTCGACGACCGGCAGCTCGAGGAACTGCCGCACGCTCGCGAGGAAGTTCGCTGCGTCCGCCTCGGTCTGGAAGCCGATCACGTCCGCGCCGAGCAGCCCGGCCAGCAGATCCTCGCGCCAGCGAAGGATCCCGAAGACCGACGGCGGCGGGAAGGGGACGTGCCAGAAGACGCCGAGGCGCGCGCGAACCCCGGCCGAGCGCAGCATCCCCGGGACCAGGCAGAGATGGAAGTCGTGTACCCAGACGAGGTCGCCGGGCTCCGTCGCAGCCTGGACCGCGGCGGCGAAACGCTCGTTCGCCTGGCGGTACGCGTTCCAGTAGGTCGCCTGCACGCGGACGCGGCTCGGGAACGTGTGACAGAGCGGCCAGAGAACCTGGTTCGCGAAGCCGTTGTAGTAGTCGTTGACCTCGCGCTCCTTCAGGCGGACGGCGCGAATCGGGTAGGGCAGGCCGGCCGTCCCGGCCGGCGTCTCATCCGCCGCGCGCGGACCCACCCACGCGATCCACATTCCGCCGTGGACGCGCAACGCGTCGTCGAGCGCGCCCGCGAGACCGCCGACGGTGCGGACGATCCGCACTCCTTCCGGGTCTCGGGCCACCTCGACGGGCGCGCGGTTGGAGACGATCAGCAGCCGCGACATGACGAGGGATATACATTGGACCCCGGCTTCGCTCGATCGTCAATCCCGGAGCTCGGGAGCGACGCGGAACCGACGCGGCACTCGCCGCGCAGCTACAGGATCTCGACCATCATGGGACGCCGTCGTCGGAAGGCGTAGAGCGCGGCCGGTCGGTGCGAGCCGCGGCGGACGCCGTCGGCGCGACTGAGGAGTCCGAGCGAGAGCATCTTCTTCCGGAAGTTCCGCCGGTCGAGCGTGCGGCCGAGGATCGCCTCGTACATCTCCTGGAGATCGCCGAGCGTGAAGCTCGGCGGGAGGAGCGTGTAGACGAGGTTCGTGTAGCGGAGCTTCGCGCGCAGGCGCGCGAGCGCGGTGCGGACGACGGCCGGATGATCGTAGGCGAGCGCCGGGAGCCGCGCGACGGGATGCCAGGCCGCGTCGCGATGCTCACCCGCCCGCCGTCCACCGTGCGGGATGAGCGCGACGTACGCCACCGACACGACGCGTCCGTGCGGGTCGCGCTGCGGGCTCCCGAACGTGTAGAGCTGCTCGAGGTAGATCGACCGCACGCCGCTCTGCGCGGCGAGGT
>CAZLYE010000031.1:0-5668 GCA_964562865.1 uncultured Binatia bacterium (SeqCode)
TCGAGACGTGCGAGGCCGGCGTGCTGAAGGGCAGCGGCGCCGGGCCGTGTCCGGACGCGACGAAGGCGACCCCCACGATCGCCAAGGCCGAGGCGAAGCTGCAGCGCGGGATCTGCCGGACGTGCGGCGGTCGCGATCGCGCCTGCGGCGGCGGGGATGACCTCACCCCGGCACAGATCGGCTTCGCGGGCGCCTGCCCCGACGTCACGATCCCCGGCGGCTCGTCCTGCAGCCGCACCATCGCGGGGATCCAGGACATCGCCGACTGCGTCGTCTGCGTCGCGTCGTTCGAGACGTCCTGCCTCGATCCGCTGAGCGCCTCCGGGCCGACGGGCTACGCGAGCGTGTGCAGCGTGCCGCGGCCCTCGACGCTCCGGATCCAGGCGGAGGACTTCGACCCGGGCGGCGAGGGCGTCGGCTACCACGACACCACGCCCGCGAACCTCGGCGGCCAGTACCGGACCGCGGAGGCGGTCGACATCGGGAACGTCTACCCCGACGACGGCACGTACGAGGTCGGCTACATCGTCGCCGGCGAGTGGCTCCGTTACACGTTCCAGGTGAGCCAGGCCGCGGACTATGTCCTCCGCCTCCGGATGGCCCAGTATCAGTCCGGCGGGGTCTTCCACGTTGAGCTCGACGGGGTCGCGGTCACGCCGTCGCTCGTGTCTCCGGACACCGGCACGTATCGCCACTGGGTCACGCTCCCCGTTGCCGACCTGCCGCTCACGGCCGGCCAGCACGTGCTCCGGCTCCTCTTCGACCAGGACGGGACGGTCGGCGGCGTGATGAACCTCAACTGGCTCGAGCTCTCGCCCCGCAGGCTCCTCGTGCCGGGGAGGATCCAGGCCGAGGACTTCGACGCGGGCGGCGAGGGCGTCGGCTACCACGACACGGATCCCGCGAACCTCCTCGGTCTCTACCGGCCGAGCGAAGGCGTGGACATCGGGGAGACGTACCCCGACGACGACTTCAGCCCCGCTGTCGAGTACATCGCCGCCGGCGAGTGGCTCCAGTACACGGTGCGCGTCGCGGACACGGGCGATTACGTGCTGCGCGTGCGCCTGGCGCAGTACGGCACGGGGGGAAGCTTCCACATCGAAGCGGACGGCGCCAACGTCACGGGCGACGTCCCGGTTCCGGACACCACGTCCTACGCCAACTGGATCACGCTGCCCGTCCCCACCACCGGCGCGAATCAGAACCTCCACCTCGTCGCCGGGCGGCACACGATCCGGATCGTCTTCGATCAGAACGGGACGAACGGCGGTGTGATGAACCTCAACTGGCTCGAGGTCGTGCCGGAGAGCCCCATCGTCGCCGAGAATCGCATGACGGGGTCGACGCTGTGGCGGAACCAGGCGGATCTCGGCGGTACCAACGACATCACCGACGCAGGCTCACCGATCGCGGGCTTCGCCTCGGCGACCAGCGTCAACCACGGGAGCTCGATCACGTTCTACATCACGGCGCCGGTGGTCAGCCGCAACCCGGGCACCATGCAGATCTTCCGCATGGGGTACTACGGCGGCGCCGCCGGCCGCCTCATGCAGACGGTGAACTTCCCCCGTTCCGCCCAGCCACCGTGCGGCGTTGGGGCCTCGGGCCAGGTGGAGTGCGACTGGAATCCGAGCTACACGCTCGACGTACCCCCGGACTGGCCGAGCGGCGTGTACCTCGCGAAGATCACCGCCGCCAACATCCTGGGGGTCATCGTCGGGAACTACATCCCCTTCGTGGTCCGCGACGACGCGCGCACCGCCGACCTGCTCTACGTCCAGCCCGTCACCACCTACCAGGCATACAACAACTACCCGTCGACGGACTGTTTCGTTTCGGACCAGCCGCTCAGCCAGAGCCTCTACGGCGGCGTCTCCAGCTACCAAGGAATCCCCGCCAAGCGGGTCTCCTTCCGACGCCCGCACTGCGGCAACGGCGCCGGCGCGGGCGCAGGGGGCGGCTACCCGACCGAGGTCCTCACGCACGAGCTGAACCTCATCGCGTTCCTCGAGCGGGCAGGGTTCGACGTCACGTACGCCACCTCGATCGACCTCCATCACATGAGCCCGGCCCAGCTCGCCCGCTACCGTGCCGTGATGTCGGCGGGGCACGACGAGTACTGGACGATGGCGATGCGCGACAGCATGGAAGAGGCCCGGGATCGGGGCGTCGATCTCGCCTTCTTCGGCTCGAATCCCGCCTACTGGCAGGTCCGATTCGAGGACGGGGGCCAGACCATGGTCGGCTACAAGTGCCCCTTCGCGTACGGGGTCCCCTGTGATCCGGATCCGTACCCGGTCCCGATGCTGAGGACGACGACGTTCCGGGGCCTCACGGACATCGAGGGGAACGACATCGGCCGGCCCGAGCAGTGGCTCGTCGGCATCCAGTACAACGGCTGCTGCGCGCCGGTCGACCATTACTGGCCGCTCGCGAACCTCGCGGGCGACTTCTGGGTCTTCGCCGCCTCCCCGACTCCGATCGCCCTCGACACCACGGTCGATCTCACCGTCGGCCACGAGATCGACGGCTTCGCGAACGCCAGGGGCGAGACCGAGGGCTTTCCCGTGTTCGTGTTCGACGGAACCGCCACGCGCCAGAGCGCTCCGGCCCGGATCGATCCGTCCCACTACCGGACGCTCGTCGCCTCGCCCTTCTGGGATCAGAGTGGGGAGTGCGACTGCGGGGACATGACGTGCGTGGGCGGTTCGAACATGGGAGGGCACTGCACGACGGACAACGACTGCCCGGGTTCCACGTGCAACTACGACCACAACTGCTGCATCGACCGGAGCGGGATGTGCTGCCCGCACGCGAACCCCGACAGCTTCGTGACCTGCACCGCCAACGGATGCTGCCCCTATCGCCCTGCGCCGTACGACACCGTCGGCCCCCCGCCCGGATGCCCGCCGATGTACCAGAACAGCTCGATCTACCAGGCGCCGAGCGGGGCGTGGGTCTTCGCGACGGGGACGCTCGGCTGGGCGCTCGACCTCGCCGACGTCGGCCGCTACTTCCAGGAGAACGACATCGTGAAGACGGCGACCGAGAACGTCCTCTTCCGGTTCCTCGCCGGCCCAGGAAACGGGGGGAGCGTGAACCTCGCCGCGGGCGGCACGGTCACCGCGAGCAGCTCGTACGAGGCCTCCTGGTGGTCGACGGCGAACGCCGTCGACGGCCGGCGGAACTCGGCGTTCGGCACGTCGATGGGATACTCGAGCGACGTGACGGGGACCTCGAACTCGAACCATGCGGAATGGGTGGAGGTGCAGCTGCCCTCCCCCGCCACCTTCTCCCGCGTGATCCTCTATCCGCGGAACGACGCGGGGAACGTCGGCGCGGGGTTCCCGGTCGACTTCAGCATCCAGGTGCCGCTCGTCCTCCCGGGACAGCCGTGGGACGGGGTCTCGTGGGTCGATCGCGCCTCGATCGTCGGCTATCCGCAGCCCGGCCCCACCGGACAGAGCTTCTGGTTCGCTCCGGTGACGAGCGACCGGGTGAGGATCAACGCGACCAACCTGCGGCAGGTGGGCTCGGACTACCTCCTGGAGTTCGCCGAGATCGAGGTCTACTGACGCCCCGGCGGCTCGGATCCCGTCAGCCGAGAACGCGCTCGGCGGTGCGCGGCCTCGGGCTCTCGTCCATCTCGCCGGCCACGGCGGGGGCGCTCGGTGCGCGCATGAACGCCACCGGCTGCTCCGTCCGCCCCGCGCGCAGGAAGAGCTCGATCTCGTCGGCGCGCTCGCCCGCGTCGCGGTAGCCGATGTCGATGAGCGCGCGGGTGTAGGCGGCGTCGAAGAGGAGGTAGCTCATCAGGTCGGCGCTCTGCGCGTCCGGCGTGCCGAGCCCCTCCATCAGGTAGCGGACCAGGCGCGGCATGCGGTGCGCGAAGCGCTGCGCGACCATGGCGAGGTCCTCGGACGGCGAGATCACGAGCGGCATCACCGGCCGCATCGGCTCGATGGCGGGCCGACCGTCCTCTGGCTCGGGGCTCCGCGTCCCGCCACCGCTGCCGATGAGCTCGTTCATCCGTCGCAGGTGGTCGAGGTCGCTGTCCAGATGGTCGAGGAAGATGGCGTTCAGGAACACCCCGCACATCTGCGCGAGCGGCGGACAGAGAATCGTCGGGCCCTGCGTTCCCGACTCCTCCGCGGCGTCGAGCTCCTCCCGCGAGAGGGCGTCCGCCGCCCGCCGCGACCGGATGCCGACCGCGAAGACGCGGGTCGCGCCGAGGCGGATCGCCGGGCTGAACGGGGTGGTGAGGCGGAGCCCGCCGTCGCCGAAGTAGAGGTCCCCGGCGATCGACCGGACGCGCACCGGCTGGAAGACGAGCGGGATCGCCGCCGACGCGCAGATGTGGTCGGCCGTCAGCTCGACCGGCAGCACCACGCGCCGGCTCTTCATCCACACCGGGTGGCCGGGCCGGCCCTGCACGAAGATGAAGGAGCGGCCGGAGTGGTAGCTCGTCGCGGACACAGCGACCGCGAAGAGATGCCCCCGGCGGATCCCGGCGCCGATGCCGTCGGACGGCATCATCCGTGCGATCAGCCGGTAGAGCGGCGACGCGTCGAAGAGAGACTGCGTGACCGTGCGCCCGAGCAGGCCGCCGAGGGCGAGGTCGCGCAGCAGCCCGAGCGCCCCGCGCCCGAGCGACAGCGCGTCCGTACGGAAGACCTCCTCCACCCGGAGCTGCGCCCAGAGCTGGGCGAGGAAGCGCGTCGCCTTGCCGAGCTCTCCGCCGTGCGCGGCGATCATCGCGCCGTTGATCGCGCCGGCCGACGCGCCGGTGACGATCGCGAACGGCGAGGGGCCGTCGCGGAACGCGGGCATCTCGCCGATCCGCTTGAGGACGCCCGCCTGATACGCCCCACGCGCTCCACCGGCCGTCAGCACGAGCCCGAGCATCACCGTCCCGAGTGTTCCATCGAGGCTCCGTCGCCACAGCAAGGGAGGTGCCGGCTCCGGAGCGCCCGTCCGTCGGGCGCCACCGCGCCCCGCCGCACACGATTCGGGCGGGCGGGTGCTCAGCGGATGTGCAGCGGGGCCTCAGCCGCCGCGCGCCGCGAGCGCCGTCTCGGCGGCGTCGAGCTTCCGGCGCACCGCCTCTGCCAGGCCGCGCGTCCGCTCGTCCACGGCCCCTCCCGCCTCCACCCGTGCGAGATACGCGTGGAAGTGCGGCACGGCCGCCGCCGGGTCGCGGCGCAGCATGTCGACCTCGGCGAGGTCGAGGTGTGCCTCCGCGTTCGTCGGGTCGAGCGTGAGCGCGCGCTCGAGCCGCGCCCGGGCGCGGTCGAGGTCGCCCGCGCGAGCCGCCAGGACGCCCGCGTTGACGAGCGTCGAGAGGTCGGGGTTGATGCGGCGCTCGACCTCGGCGTAGTGCGCCGCCGCCTCGGCGAACCGTCCCGCCTGCACGAGGAGGATCCCCCGCTCGCGCAGCGCCACCGCGTTCAGCGGATCGAGCGCGAGCGTGCGGTCGAGGAGATCGAGCGCGTCGCCTCTCGCGCCCGTCGCTGCCTGCGTCTCGGCCCCGCGCACGAGCACCCGCGCGTCGTGCGGGGCGAGCCTGGCGGCCAGCGCCAGGGCCTCCGCGCCCGTGCCGTCGCGCGTCAGGTGGTACTGGAGCTGGTCGAGGAGCGCCACGCCGACGACCGTCGCGGCGAGCGTCGCC
>CAZLYE010000032.1:0-5621 GCA_964562865.1 uncultured Binatia bacterium (SeqCode)
TACTTCGTCGCGCGCGGCGACGGGACGCACGAGTTCTCGAGCACGCTCGCCGCCCACAACGCCGCCGTCGCGCGCTGGCAGCGGCCGCACCGCCAGCCGGTCAGCTCCCGGTCCGCAACCTCTGGAGCACCGCGGAAGCCTTCACGCGGATCTCGCTCGCGCGCGCCTGGGTCATGACCTGCATCGCGAGCTCCTCCGCGTGGTCGCCGGCGGCGCCGCGGAGGAGCGCGCTGAGTGCGTTGTCGTCGAGCTTGCCGAGCTCGCCGACGACCGCCGACCGGAGCGCCGGGTCGGCCTCGAGCGCCCCGACGACGGTTCGCACGGCCTCGCCGCGCAGGCTCGCGTCCTCGTTGTGGAGCGCGATGTTGAAGAGCTGCTGGAACGTCGCCGCCGTGTTGCCGACCGACTGCACGAGCGGCCCCGAGACGGGCACGGGTGGGTGCCGCGCGACGAGCGCCGCGAGGGTCTCCTGCGCGGCCTGCGGAGAGACCGGGAGCGTGGTCGGCGGGGCCTCCGGCCCGCCGAGCAGACGCACGGCCGTCAGCCGGCCTCCGTCGCCGTAGATCAGGGCGAAGTTCTGGTCGCCGAGCAGCCGATGCAGCGCCTCGGGAAGCGCCACGCCGTCGAACTCCGCGGTCACGTCGCCCGGCGCCCGCACCTGGCCGCGGATCTGTGCGCCCGACTGCCGGCCGAGCTCCTCGATCACCTCGGACACGGGGACCTTGTCGAGCCGCACCGTCAGCGTGTCGTTCTCGTAGTGGATGAGACGCTCGTCGGTCCCGCCGGCGCGTGCCGCCAGAAGAGCGGCGAGCGCGAGACCCGCGGTCGCACGCGGCAGCGGCTTCCGCATCCGGCGCACCTTAACGGCGGCGCCCGCCACCCGCAACCGCTCGGCGGTCATCGCTCGCCCCGTCCGCGCGCCTGCTGCCGGGCGAAGAGGGTCCGCAGGTGCTGGAGCGTGTCGGCGTCCTCGGGCGTCTTGTCGTCGCGGATCCGTGCGATCCGCGCGAACCGCAGCGCGAGGCCCGCCCGGTACGTCGGGCTCCGCTGGAGGTCGGAGAAGAGCACCTCGACGACCACACGGGGCTCGACGAACACGGTCGGACCCTGCTCTCCGATCGCCAGCGCGGACAGCCGCTCGGTCATGGCCCGGAACTCGTCGTCGGTGAGGCCCTTGAAGGTCTTGCCGACGGGCTCGAGGCGTCCCGTCTCCGCGTCGCGCGCGGCGAGGTGATAGTTGCTGAGCCACCCGTGGCGCCGGCCGTACCCCCGATCGGCCGCGACGATCACGAGGTCCACCGTCTCGACGCTCTTCACCTTGAGCCAGCCGCGACCGCGCACCCCGGGCGAGTAGCGCGCATCGAGCCCCTTCATCATCACGCCCTCGAGCCCGTCGGCGACCGCGCGCGCGTAGAACGCCTCGGCCTCGGTACCGCTCGCCGGGAGGGCACGGCCGACGGTCTCGAGCCCGCCCCGCATGCGGTCGAGCGCGCTCCAGCGCTCGGCGTACGGACGGTCGATCAGCGGCTCGTCCCCGACCTGGAGCGCGTCGAAGAGCCGCAAGCGCACCGGCACCTCGTCGACCAGCCGCTCCACGCCCTTCACCCGCCGGAACCGGCGCATCAGCTCCTGGAAGGGCAGCGGGGCCCCGTGCCGGTCGACGGGGACGACCTCGCCCTCGAGGATCGCCGCGGGCACGGCGAGGTCGCTGCCGACGAGCGACACGACGTCGGGGAGGCTCGCGCTCAGGTCCTGGAGCCGGCGCGAGTAGAGCCGGCACTCGGCCCCGCGGCGGTGGATCTGCACGCGCGCGCCGTCGAGCTTCTCCTCGATGCCGGCCCGTCCGTCGAAGAGCGCGAGCGCCTCCGTCGCGCTCTCCGCGGTCTGCGCCAGCATCGGACGGAGGGGCCGGAAGTAGGCGAGTCGGCTCTCGGGGAGCGGACCGCCGCGGCTCGCGACGACCCGCTCCGCGACGGCCGCGAGATCGCCCTCCAGCAGATGTGCCCGCGCGACCGCCGCACGGTCCCCGCCCGCGAGCAGGGCGAGCGCGTCGACCAGCACGCCCTCGGCCACCCCCGTCCGCATCTCCCGGATCAGGTTCTTCGCGACGTACTTGGCCTCGAGCGGCGTGAGCGCCTCGAAGAGCTCCACGAGGAGCCGCTCCTTCGCGGCGCGCGATCCGCGACCCCGTGCCTGGGCCAGCGCACGCACCCGTCCCTCGACCTCGACGAGCGACAGCGCGGGCGGCTCCGGCACCACGTCGCCCCCCGCCTCGAGTAGACGGCGCACCGCCTCCCCGAAGTCGACGGCTCCCGACCACGCGCGTCCCGCGTCGGCGTCGCCGCCGGCGAGCCGCACGAGGACGGGCCAGAGCGTGCCGCCGCTGACCGCCGTCTCGCCGCGCCCGGCCTGACCGAGGAGGAGGCGGACGGCGGCGCCCACCTCGTCCGTCTGGAGGCCGCCGAGGAAATCCGCCACGCGCCGCGCGAGCTCGAGCCGGCTCCGCGTGCCTGCGAGCGCCTCGCAGAGCGCCGCGAGTGAGCGGAACGTCGCCACTCGCGGAGAAGACTGGCCCGGTCCGGGGTCGTCAAGAGGCGCGATCCCTCCTGCCACGCACCGCCGGGCTGCACACGGCGGGGCTGCAGTCCCCGCGTCCCCTGGGCTTCCCCCCGATCAGCCGGCACGCGAAGCGGGGGCCGATCCGCCGCGCGCCCCACACCTCCGCGCAGACGGGACCCTGCACGTCCGGGATGCGGAAGTCGACGCAGCAGCGCACCCGACGCCGGCCGCCACCGGCCGCGGTCGCGGCGACGGTCAACACGAGCACGAGGGTGATCCCGACGGTCCGCATGTGAGGTCTCCTTCCCCGAAGTCAGGAGCGGTTCTGCAGCCGCGCGGGCGCCCTCGCAATGCCTGCAGGAGGAGCAAGATTGCCTTTCGCCCTTTCTTCGCTTACGGTGCCGCCCGAGGAGGGCGCCCGGGATGATGACCAAACGCCAGAAGGAGCTGCTCGACTTCCTGCGCGCCTACATCGCGGAGCACGGGTACGCACCGACACTCGACGAGATCGGCCGTCATTTCTCGCTCACGTCGCTCGCGACCGTGCACAAGCACCTGCAGAACCTCGAGCGGAAGGGCCGCATCCGGCGGCTCGCGAACCACAGCCGCGCGCTCGAGCTCGCGCCGGATCCCGAGGTCGGGCGAGCGGTCCAGGTGCCGCTCCTCGGGCGCGTGGCCGCGGGGACGCCGATCGAGCCGGCCGAGGTCCCGGAGACGGTGACGCTGCCGGAGGAGCTCCTCGGCCGCGGCGAGACCTTCGCGCTGCGCGTCCGCGGCGACTCGATGATCGGCGAGGGCATCCTCGACGGCGACCTGATCGTCGTCGAATCGCGCTCCGAGGCGGAGAACGGCGCGACGGTCGTCGCGCTCGTGCGCGGCGAGGCGACCGTGAAGCGGCTCCATCGCGAGCGCAACCGGATCCGGCTCCTCCCCGCCAACGAGCGGCTCGCGCCGATCGTCGCCCGTGCCGACGAGGTCGAGATCCGCGGCGTGGTGGTCGCCGTGCTCCGGCGCTATCGTTGACGCCGTGTCGCGCCAGCTCCTGCTCCTCGACGTCGACAACACGCTCTATCCGGCATCGTGCGGGGTCGTCGATCGAGTCGATGCGCTCATCAACCGCTACCTGGTCGAGCGCGTCGGCGTCGACCCTGCGGAGGTCGATGGCGTTCGGCGGCGGCTGTGGAGCGACTACGGCACGACGCTCCACGGGCTCATGTACGCTCACGGCATCGACGTGGAGGACTACCTCCGCTTCGTCCACGCGATCCGGCTCGACGACCTCCTCGTCCGCGACGAGCGGCTCGCGGCGATGCTCCGACGGATCCCCCTCCTGAAGATCGCCGTGACGAACGGCTCCGCCTCGCACGGGCGCGGAGTCCTCGAGTGTCTCGGCGTGCGGGACCTCTTCTTCCGCGTCTACGGCCTCGAGCGCCTCGAGTTCGTACCGAAGCCGTACGTGCAGGCGTACCAGATCGTCCTGGCCGACCTCCACGCGCACGGGCGCGACTGCATCCTGGTGGAGGATCGGGCCGTCAACCTGCGCGCCGCCCGTCAGCTCGGCATGCGAACGGTCCACGTCGCCGACGGCGGCCCGCCGGAGCCGGACGCCGATCGGTCGATCGCGTCCGTGCTCGAGCTCGAGGCCGCGCTCGCGGGGCTCGCGTGAGCGAGCCCTTCGCGCTCTACGTTCACGTGCCCTGGTGCCGGCACGTCTGCCCGTACTGCGACTTCAACGTGTACGCCGCGGCCGAGCCGCCCGAGCGCGAGTACGCGGACGCCGTCACCCGCGAGCTCGCGACGCACGCCCGCGACGTCCGCTGGAGCGGCCGGCAGGCGAAGTCGGTGTACCTCGGCGGCGGAACGCCCTCGCTCCTCTCGCCGGCGGCGATCGACACGATCCTCGGCGCGGTCGCCCGTGTCTTCGGCTTCGCCGAGCCGGTGGAGGTGTCGCTCGAGGCGAATCCCGGCACGATCTCGCCCGAGCGGCTCGCGGCGTACCGGCGTGGAGGGATCGGCCGGCTCTCCCTCGGCGCCCAGTCGTTCGAGCCGCGCCACCTCCGCTCGCTCGGGCGCGACCACGGCGCGGACGACGTCGCGCGGGCCGTCGCCGCCGCTCGCGCTGCGGGGTTCGGCAACGTCAGCCTGGACCTGATCTTCGGGGTTCCCGGCGAGACCCCGGACGAATGGGCGCGCGATCTCGCGGCGGCCGTCGCGCTCCGGCCCGAGCACGTCTCCGCGTACGCGCTCACGTACGAGGAGGGCACTCCGTACCACGCGTGGCGCGCGAGCGGCCGCCTCACGCCGGTGTCGGAGGACGACGAGGCGACGATGGCGGAGACGACCGTCTCGGTGCTCCGGGACGCGGGCCTCGCGCGCTACGAGATATCGAGCTGGGCCCGTCCCGGGTTCGAGTCGCGCCACAACCAGAGCTACTGGGACGGCTCCGACTACCTCGGCGTGGGGGCGGGCGCGCACTCCTTCCACCGCGACCCCGCACCGGGTCGTCGCTGGATGAACGAGCGGATGCCGGCCGCGTACCTCGCCGCCGTGCAGCGGAGTGGCCTCGCCGTCGCGCGCGAGGACCGCCTCGACGTCGCACAGGCGCGCGGAGAGTTCGTGATGACCGGGCTCCGGCGCCTGGCGGGAGCCGACGCCGAGGCGTTCGCCCGTCGCTTCGGCGTGCCACTCGAGGAGGCCTTCCCGCAGGTCGGGACGCTCGTGGCCGACGGCCTCCTCGAGCGCGCGGGCGCCCACGTCCGCCTCACCGCGCGCGGGCTCGCCTTCGCCGACACCGTCGCGGCGCGCTTCCTCTGATCCGTCCCGAGCGGACGGCTCAGTACCGGTAGTGGTCCGACTTGTAGGGACCTTCCGCGGGGACGCCGATGTACTCGGCCTGCTTCGGCGTGAGGCGGGTGAGCTTCACTCCGAGCTTCCCGAGGTGCAGCCGGGCGACCTCCTCGTCGAGCTGCTTCGGCAGCATGTAGACCTTCTTCTCGTACTTCCCCGCGTGCTGCCACAGCTCGAGCTGCGCCAGCACCTGGTTCGTGAACGAGGCGCTCATG
>CAZLYE010000033.1:0-6868 GCA_964562865.1 uncultured Binatia bacterium (SeqCode)
CGGGTTGCCGAACAGGCCCGAGCCCGAGCTGAACGTCACGATGCGGCCGTAGCGGCGCTCGCGCATGTGGGTGCACGCGTGGCGGACGCAGTTGAAGGTGCCCTTGAGATGCACCGCGATGACCGCGTCCCACTCCTCCTCGCTCATGTTGAAGACCATCCGGTCGCGGAGGATGCCGGCGCACGTGACGAGCGCGTCGAGCCGCCCGAAGCGGTCGAGCGCGGTCGCGATGATCTTCGCCGCGCCGTCCCACGTGGCGACGGAGTCGCTGTTCGGCACCGCCTCGCCGCCGGCCCGACGGATCTCCTCGACGACGTCGAAGGCGGGGCCCGTCGACGGCGCGCTGCCGTCGACGTTCACACCGAAGTCGTTCACCACGACCCGGGCGCCCTCCGCGGCGAGGCCGAGCGCGACCCCGCGCCCGATGCCACGCCCGGCGCCGGTCACGAGCGCGACGCGGCCAGCGAGCATGTCTCCCATGCGCGGACACTACACCGGGCGCGCGGCTCTGGTCGAGGGAGCGCCCGGTCCGCTAGCTTCCCGCGCGCGATGCTGCTCTCCGACCACGCGCGGCCGACCGCGCTCCACTATCGCATCCTCGCCCTCACCTGGGCGGGGTGGCTCTTCGATTTCTACGATCTCATCCTCTACACGTTCCTCCTCGGTCCGATCTCCGCCGATCTGGGCTTCGGGCGCGAGACGCACGCCCTGCTGCTCGGCGCGTCGCTCGGCGCGACCGCGATCGGCGGCATGGTGTTCGGGTACCTCGCCGATCGTCACGGGCGCCGCACGGTGCTGCAGTGGTCGATCCTCACGTACAGCATCGGGACCGTGCTCTCCGGGCTCGCGCCCGGTCCGGCGACGCTCCTCGCCGCACGCGCCGTGACGGGGCTCGGGGTCGGCGGCGAGTGGGGAATCGGCCACGCGCTGCTCGGCGAGAGCGTACCGGCCAGCGTCCGTGGCCGCATGGGCGCCCTTCTCCAGACCGGTGCGCCGGTCGGGGTCGGGCTCGCCGCGATCGTCGGGAGCTTCGTCGCGCCGGTGATCGGCTGGCGGGCGACGTTCATCCTCTCGGGCGCGCCGGCCCTGCTGGTGACGGTCATCCGCCGCTCGCTGCCCGAGTCGGACCTCTGGCAGCGGCGCGGGGAGAGCCCCCCGATCGCGACGCTGCTCGCGCCCGGGACGCGGCGTCTGCTGGGAGTCGCCTTCGTCCTCGCCGTCCTCAACATGTCGGCGTACTGGTTCACCTACACCTGGCTTCCGACCTATCTGACCGAGGAGCGCGGGCTCTCGATCGCGGGCTCCGGGCTCCGGATCCTCGTGGTCGTGCTCGGCGAGCTGATCGGCTACGCGTCCTTCGGGATCGTCTCGGACCGCTTCGGCCGGAAGCCCGCCTTCAGCGTCTACGCGACGCTGATGGCGGCGGGGCTCGTCTCGATCACGCTCCTCTGGCCGCTGATCGTCCGCTGGCCGCCGCTCCTCCTGTCCTGTCTCTGGCTCGTCGGCTTCGGGACGGGAACGTGGTCGAACTTCGGGCCTATGTTCACGGAGCTCTTCCCGACGGCGCTCCGCACGACGGCGGTCGGCTCCACGTTCAACGCGGCGCGGGGCGTGCAGTTCGTGACGCCGTTCGTCGTCACTGCGGTCGCGCGGCGCTGGGGGCTCGCGGGAGGAATCGCCCTCGCCGCCGCCTTCGCGCTCGCCGCGGCGGGCTGGGTGTGGCTGCTGCCGGAGACGCGGAGCCGGCGACTCTGATCGACCGCGCCGGGGAGGCTTGCGGAGGCCGCCACGGGCGGTATGGATGGACACCATGGTGACCGTCCGACCGAGCGACGAGCGCGGCCGCTCGCAGCACGGCTGGCTCGACAGCCGTCACACCTTCTCGTTCTCCGACTACCAGGATCCCCGGCACATGGGGTTCCGCCAGCTCCGCGTCATCAACGAGGACCGCGTGCAGCCGGGCCGCGGCTTCCCCACCCACGCCCACCGCGACATGGAGATCCTCTCGTACGTCCTCGCGGGCGCGCTCCAGCACCAGGACAGCATGGGGAACGGCTCGGTCATCCGCCCCGGCGACGTGCAGCGGATGAGCGCCGGCACGGGCGTGACCCACAGCGAGTACAATCCCTCGCCGAGCGAGCCGGTCCACTTCCTCCAGATCTGGATCCTGCCGGAGCGCCAGGGGATCGCGCCCGGCTACGAGCAGCGCACCTTCCCCTCGACGGAGAGGGAGGGCCGCCTGGGTCTCGTCGCGTCGCGCACCGGGCGCGACGGCTCGGTCACCGTGCACCAGGACGTCGACGTCCTCGCCGCGGTGCTGGCGCCCGGTCGGTCGCTCGTCCACGCGCTCCGGCCGGGACGGCACGCGTGGGTGCAGGTGGCGGGCGGCGCGATCACCGTCAACGGCACCGCCCTCGGGCAGAGCGACGGCGCCGCGCTAAGCGACGAGCGGGCGGTCGAGCTGGGCGCGACGCGTCCGTCCGAGGTGCTGCTGTTCGACCTCGCCTGAGCGACTCCTTCAGAGCAGCTCGATGTCCTGCACCCGCATGACGACCTGCTCCTGACGGAAGCGGGTCTCGAGCCGGCGCCGGTAGGCCTGCCACCACGGACGATCCACCGCGTCGGTCATGACCTCGTAGATGACGATGTCGTCGCGGACCGTCTCGGCGGGCCCGTCGCGCCAGACGCCCTCGGCCGGCGCACGCGTGTGGGCCGTGAGCCCGCCGAAGCGCTCGGCGAGCTCGGTCGCGACCTGACGGTAGAGCTCGCGGGGCAGCGGGGCCCCGGCGTTGTCGTACAGCGGCAGCAGCACCTGGACGAGATGCACGGTCGCGTCCCTCCCCCTCCAGGGTGCCTCGGCCGCGGGCCAGACGCGAGCACGCCGCGTGAAGGGAAGCGCCCCTCGGGTTGACGCGGCCGCGAGGCGCGGTGTTCTATCGCGCACCGGATGCCCGAGCCCCTCGCGCGCGCGCTCCGCTTGCTCTTCGCGGCGCTCGCCGTCGCGTTCGCCGCGACGGGCATCCTCTTCTTCCTCTTCCCCGACGCCACCATCCGGGCCCTCAACGCCGCCGGCCGCCCGCTAGGCTTCCCACCGGCGCCGGCGTCCGAGCTGCGCTTCTGGCTCTCGCTCGCCGTCGCGTACATGGTGCTGGTCACGCTCCTCGCGGCGGCGATCGCCCGCGACCCGCGCGGCCGCGTGCACCTGATGCCGATCCTCGCGGCTGGCAAGGCGACGTCGTCGCTCACGTGCCTCGGCTACCTCGTCGCGTCGAGCCCGGCGTTCATCTACCTCGCGAACTTCCTCGTCGACGGCTCGCTCGCGCTCATCGTGATCGGCGCCTGGGGGATCGCCCGCGCGACGGACGACGCCGGCGACGCGCGCGAGGGCGCCCTCCTCCGCGCCGTGCTCGACGCCCTCGTGCCGCGCGGCGGCGCGTTTCCCACCGGCGCCGCAGACACCGACCTCGACGCCGCGCTCGTCCGCTACTTCGGCTCGCTCCACCGGCTCGGCCCCGTCGGCCTCCGGCTCCTCCTCCTCGCCGTCGAGTACGGCGCGGTCGTGTTCGACTGGACGCGGCCCTTCTCGCGCCTCGACCCGCCGGCGCGCGAGCGCGCGCTCGCCGCGTGGGAGACATCGCGGCTCGCCTTCCGCCGCCAGCTGATCGCGAGCCTCAAGCTCCTGGCACTCATGCACTTCTACGAGCGGCCCGAGGCGTGGGCGGGCGTGGGATACGACAGCGACCACCTCCGGCGGAAGCTCCTCGCCGGCCCGAACGCGGCGCACCACGCGGCCCGGATGGGGGCCGGCGCGTGACGCCCGCCGTCGACGGCGCCGCCGCGACGCGCGACGTCCACGAGCTGGCGGACGTCGCGGTGGTCGGCTCCGGCGCCGGCGGCGCCGTCGTCGCGCGCGAGCTCGCCGCACGGGGCCGCGACGTCGTGCTCGTCGAGGAGGGCGGCTTCTTCACCGGGAAGGACTTCACCGGGAACCCGCGGCAGATGATCGACCTCCTCTACCGCAACCGGGGCCTCACCGGCGCGCTCGGCCGCCCGACCATCCCGATCCCGCTCGGGCGCTGCGTCGGCGGGACGACGACCATCAACTCCGGCACCTGCTACCGCGCGCCCGAGTTCGTGCTGGACGAGTGGGCGGAGCGCTGGGGCGTCGCCGGGCTCGGGGAGCCCGACCTCCGTCCGTACTTCGAGCGCGTCGAGCGCGAGCTCGGGGTCCGGCCCGTGGCCGACGACGTCTACGGCCGGAACAGCCGCCTCTTCGAGCGCGGCGCCGTGGCGCTCGGCTACGCCGGGGCGCGGATCCCGCGGAACGAGCGCGGCTGCCTCGGGACGGGCGTGTGCGCGTTCGGATGTCCCCAGGACGCGAAGCAGGCGATGCACGTCTCGTACGTGCCGCGCGCGCTCGCCGACGGCGCGCGGCTCTTCACGCGCTGCCGCGTCGATCGCATCCTCCTCTCCGCGGGCCGCGCGATCGGCGTCGTCGGCCGGTTCGTTGACGCCGCCGACCGGGAGACGGGGCACGAGCTGCGCGTGCTCGCCCGCCACGTGGTCGTCGCCTGCGGCGCGCTCCTCACGCCCGCGCTGCTCGAGCGGAGCGACGTCCCGGATCCGTCCGGGCTCCGCGGGCGGAACCTCCACATCCACCCCGCGACACGCGTCGGGGCGCTGTTCGCCGAGGACGTCCGCGGATGGGAGGAGGTGCCGCAGGCCTACAACGTCCACCAGTTCACGGCCGAGGGCATCTTCATCCAGGGGCAGTTCGTCCCGCCGGCGATGGAGGCACCGCTCATCCCCGGGGTCGGCGCCGCCCACAAGGAGCGGATGGCCCGCTTCGCCCGTCTCGGGTCCTTCGGCGCGCTCATCTCGGACCGGTCCGCCGGCCGCGTGCGCGCGGGGCGCGGGCGCTGGCCGCGCGTCACGTATCGCCTTGGCGGCGCGGACGCCGCGAAGCTCGCCCGCGCGATCGGGCTCACGGCGGAGATCTTCTTCGCCGGCGGCGCGAGCGAGGTGTACTCCGGCGTCCACTCACAGCCCGTCCTCCGCTCGATCGAGGAGGCGCGTGCGCTCCAGCAGGCGTCCCTCCCGGCGTCGGACTTCGAGATGATGGCCTTCCATCCGCAGGGCACCGCGCGGATGGGTGAGGATCCGCGTACCGCCGTCACCGACTCGACGGGACGCGTCCACGGCACGCCGGGGTTGTGGGTCGGCGACGCGAGCCTCTTCCCGTCGTCGTGCCACGTGAACCCGCAGGTGACGATCATGGCGCTCGCGACGCGCGTCGCGGAGCGGCTCGACGCCACGCTCTGACTCCACGACCGACGAACGACGCGATTTGACCCTCCACGGGCCGGCGTGATGAGGTCGCCCCGTGCTCCGTCCGCTCCGCTCGCGTGACTACCGTCTGTTCTGGGCCGGGTCGCTGATCGCCAACCTCGGCGTGTGGATCCAGACGACGGCGCTCGGGTGGCTCGTCTACGACATGACGCGGAAGGCGTCGCTCCTCGGCACGATCAGCTTCGCGGGGAGCATGCCGGTCCTGGTGCTGGGGCTCGTCGGCGGGGCGATCGCCGATCGCGCGAGCCGGCGCGTCATCATGCTGTCGACGCTCAGCGTGATCTCGGCGGCCGCGCTCGTTCTCGCCGTCCTCACCGCGACGGGGCACATCGCGGTGTGGCACATCATCGCGATCTCCATGATCGCGGGCTCGGCCAACGCGCTCTTCGGCCCGGCGATGCAGGCGGTGATCCCGAGCATCGTCGGGCAGGCGGAGCTCATGAACGCGATCTCGCTCAACTCGGTGCAGTTCAACCTCGCGCGCACCGTCGGGCCGGCGATCGCGGGTCTCGCGTACGGCCCGGTCGGCCCCGCCGGCTGCTTTGCCCTCAACGCCGCGGGGTTCCTCGTGATGGTGCTCATGATCGCGCGGGTCCGGATGCCGCGGCACCGGGCGGTCAGCGCGCCGCCGCTGTGGCGCGCCCTCGGCGACGCGCTCGCCTACGCGCGGCGGCATCCGGACATCGGGCCCGGGCTGCTCCTCGCGCTCGTGATGAGCGTCTTCGGGTTCCCGTACATCATCCTGCTGCCCGCGCTCGCGCGCGATGCGCTCGGGCTCGGCGCCTCCGGCCTCGGGTGGCTCCTCGCGGCGGTCGGGGCCGGCGCGGTCGTCGGCGGACTCGGCCTCTCGGCGGCCGGCGACGTCGTGCGGAAGGATCTGGCGGCGATGGGCAGCGCCCTCGCCTTCGGCGTCACGCTCGCGGCCTTCGCCGTCGTGCGCACGGCGTACGGCACGGCCGTCCTGCTGTTCATCATGGGCATCCTCCAGACGGTCTGCGTGGCGTCGATCAACACGACGATCCAGATGACGGTGCGCGACGGGATGCGCGGGCGCGTCATGAGCATGATGACCGTGATCCTGTTCGGATTCGTCACCGTGGGTGCGCTGCTCGTCGGCCTCGCGGGCGACCGGATCGGCGTCGCGCGGGCGCTCGCGATCGGCGGCGTCGTGATCGCGGCCGTCGCGCTCCTCCTCTTCGTGCGCGCCTCCGCGCCCGCCGCGGCCACGGCCCCCGAGCCCGAGACGCGCTCGTCCGCGACGGGGACCTGAGCCGACCGAGACTAGACGCCCGCCAGGCAGTCCGCGACGGCGGTCGCCACCTCGGCCTCGCGCCCGCCGAAGAAGTGGTCGGCGCCGCGAATGATCCGCCGCCCGATCCGCGCCGGGAGCTGCCCGAGCCGCGCGGCGTCGCAAAACTGGTCGCGGTCGCCGACCACCACGTCGACGGGCGCTGCGAGCGGCGCGAGGAAGCTCCAGTCGAGGAACGCGAGCGGGGGGCCGATCGCGACGATCCGCCGC
>CAZLYE010000034.1:0-2975 GCA_964562865.1 uncultured Binatia bacterium (SeqCode)
GAGTGGCTCGCCGCCGACCTCGCGCGCGCGCGAACCCTGCCGTGGGAGATCGTGTTCCTCCACGAGCCGCCGTTCAGCGCGGGGCTGAAGCGCATCGTCCGCGGCCTTCGCGCGCGGTTCGAGCCCGTGGTCGAGGCGGCACACGTCGACCTCGTGCTCGCCGGCCACGAGCACCTCTACGAGCGCGCGCGGCCCCTCTGCGAGTACGTCCCCGGCGCGAGCGTCCTCCAGGTCGTGAGCGGCGGCGGCGGCGCCGCGCTCGACCGGAGCGTGTCGCATCCGAACGTCGTACGGACGGTGGCCGCGACGCACTTCCTCCGCGTGACCGTGACGGCCGAGCGGCTCGACGTCCGCGCGATCGACCTCCAGGGGCACGTCCTCGACCGGGTCCGGCGCTGGCGGGGCCGGCCGCCGGCGTGCACGCACGACGGATGGCCCGCGCCGCTCGACCGCTGAGCGGTCAGGCGTCGCGCGGGCGCACGCGCGCGGCGACGGACTTGAAGGCGGGGGTCCGCGACCGGGGGTCGAGGCGGCGCGGCACGAGCGCGTTCGCCTCGGGATAGTACATCGCGACGCTGCCGGGGCGGATGTCGACCAGCGCGACCGTCGCCTCGAGCCGGCCGGCCTCCGTCTCGACCACGACGCGCGTGCCCTCGCCGACCCCGAGCCGCGCGGCGTCCGCGGCCGCCATCATGACGACGTCGCGGCGCCGGTTCCCGCGGTAGAGGTCCTCCTCCTCGTAGACGACCGTGTTGAACTGCCCCTCGGAGCGGACGGTCATCAGCCGGAACTCGCCGGGGGCGAGCGCGAAGTCGGGGAGCGGTGTCGGGTGGAAGCGTGCGCGGCCGTCGGGCGTGCGGAAGCGGGGCTCGGCGAAGGTGCGGCCCTCGATCGTGAACTCGCGGCGCGTGTCGTCGATCGCGCCGATCGCGCCGAAGCCGGGCACGACGCGCGCGATCTCGGCGCGGAGGCGGCGGTGCGAGCGCAGCGCCGACCAGTCGAAGCGCCCGGGCGGCAGGACGAGCTCGGCGAGCGCCGCGATCACCTCCACCTCCGAGCGCATCTCGCCGGCGACGGCCGGCGTCCCGCCGTCGGAGAGGCGGACGTAGTTGAACATCGACTCCTGCGTCGTCGGCTGCGGCTCCTCGTCGCGCGCGAGGACGGGCAGCACGATGGCCGTCCGCCCGCGGCCGTGCACGTGGCCCTCGTTGAGCTTCGTCGTGAGCGAGACGCTCACCGGGATCCGGCGGAGCGCGCCGGCGGCCCAGGCGCGGTCGGGATTGCTCGCGAAGAGGTTCCCGCCGAGCAGGACGCACGCGCGGATCCGTCCCTCGGCGGCGGCGACCATCGACGCGTAGGTGTCCTGGCCGCCGCCCGGGGGCACACGAATAGCGTAGAGCTCCTCCAGCTTCGCCGCGAACGCCTGCTTCAGGGCCGGCGTGACGCCGCAGGAGCCGACGCCCTGCACGTTCGAGTGCCCGCGGATCGGGACGAGACCGGCGCCGGGCCGCCCGAGCCAGCCCCGCGCGAGCGCGAGGTTCGCGAGCGCGAGCACGTTGTCGACGCCGTGCACGTGGTGCGTGAGCCCCATCGCCCAGAGGAACACGCCGCGCCGTGCGCCGCCGAGCAGCGCGACGGCCCGGTCGATCTCCGCACGCGGCACGCCGGAGCGCTCGACGAGCTCCGGCCACGCGAGCGCGGCGAGCCCGTCCTCGACCGTCGGCCAGCCGTCCGTGTGCGCCGCGACGAAGTCGCGATCGACCCCGCCCGCCTCCACGAGGCCCTTCAAGAGCGCCGCGAAGAGCGCGACGTCGCCGCCGACGTGTGGCTGGAGGTAGAGGTCGGAGACGGTGGACCCTCGGAGCATGCTCCGCCAGTCCGACGGCACGCGGAAGCGCACGAGCCCGAGCTCGCGGAGCGGGTTCACCACGATCACGCGCCCGCCGCGCCGGCGCATCTTCACGAGCTGCGTCACGAGGCGCGGATGGTTGCTCCCCGGATTCGCACCGGCCACGAGCGCGAGGTCTGCCTGCGCGAGGTCGTCGAGCGTGACCGACGCCGTGCCCGAGCCGAAGATCTGCGCCAGCGCGACGCTGGAGGCGTAGAGGCAGTAGAAGGAGCAGTTGTGGATGTTCGCCGAGCCGTAGGCCCGCGCGACGAGCTGGAGGAGGAACGCCGCCTCGTTGCTCGCGCGCCCCGAGGAGTAGAAGAAGACCTCGGACGGCGGGGCGGCCCGGAGCGCCGCCCCCGCGCGGTCGAGCGCCTCGGTCCACGAGATCCGGCGGAAGTGCGCGTCGCCCTCGGCGGCCAGCACTGGGAAGGCGAGGCGGCCGACCCGCTCGAGGTCCGCGGACCCGAGCCGCTCCATCGCCGCGATCGGCGTGGTCGCGAACCATCGCTCGGGAATGGGACCGGCCATGTCGCCGGCCTGCGCCTGCACCGACTTCTTGCAGACCTCCGGGAAGTGGCCGGCCTCGTTCACCATCCCGCCCTGCTGTCCGCCCATGCCGAGCGCGCACGTCTTGCAGGCGTTCCGCGTGCGGAGCCGGCGGTAGAGCGGGAGGACGCCGCCCGCCTCGCGGCCCTTCCGGAGAACGTAGGCGACCGCGGCGAAGCCGCCGCCGGCGCGGACGCGGGGAGCCGCCATGCGCGGCGAAGCTAGGCAAGTCCCCACGCCCCCGCAAGGCTTTCGGGACGCGCAGCTCAGGCCGCCTCGCGCGCGATACAGCCCTCGAGGAGCGGCATGGAGGGGAGCAGGACAGGGCTACCGTCGGGACCTTCGGTTCGATGTCCACCCGGGATCTCCGCCCCACCACTGAGGCTCCATCCCGTCTCCTTCCTTCAAAACCGCGCCGTCACTCCAGCGCGGACCTGAATGGGCTCGACCGGATGGAGGACATCAGAAAATACCCTCGCAGCCGTGGGCGACGCGCGCGATTCGTAGGCGTAGTCGATGTCGTGGTCGCGCCGGTCGA
>CAZLYE010000035.1:0-2569 GCA_964562865.1 uncultured Binatia bacterium (SeqCode)
CGCGCTCCGCCCCGAGGGCCGCGTGGTGATCGTCGACTGGAAGAAGGAGCCGCTGCCCGTCGGGCCGCCGCCCGAGCACAAGCTCGCGCGGGAGCAGGTGGTCGAGGAGATGGCGGCGGCCGGCTACCGGCTCGACGCCGAGCCCGACCTGCTCCCCTACCACTACTTCCTCGTCTTCCGGCCGCGGTGACCGTCGGACCCTAGAGCAGATCCAGGAACGCAAGCAGCGCGGCCTGCGCCTCTGGATCGAGCGCCTGGCCCGCCGTGCCCGCCGGCGCGGCGTGCAGGAAGCCCTCGGGCGTGAAGCGGGCGCCGCGGAGCACCGCGGAGAGGTCGAGCGCCGATCCGTTCGTGAAGTAGGGTCGCTTGCGATAGAGGCGCCTGAGCGAGGGGACCCGCGCGCCGTCGGGATGAACGTACGGCGTGATGCCGGTCTTCTCGCGCGTCGCCCGGGCCCACACGATCGGCCCGGTGGGGCTCAGCACGAGACGCTCCCAGTCGGCGAAGGCGACCTCCGTGTCGGCGCGGTCGGTCACCAGGCGCGCGGCATGGCACGACTCGCAGCGGTCGCGGAACAGCTCCGCGCCCCGCCGCTCCGCCGTCGACCAGGTCCGTCGGCCGACCGCCGAGGGGTTCGGCCGATGGGTGAACGCCATCAGGAAGACCATCAGCGACCGCCTGAGAGTTTCCGGTGAGAGCGGCTCGGGTCCGACGCCCAGCCACGCCAGCCACGGGACGTCGGCGACGCCGATCGAGAACCACGGGCCGTGGCGGCTGCGCAGCCCCGCCACCCGGAACTCGTTGTGCACCATGGCCGTCAGGTCCGGATCGAGGGCGCGGGAGAAGTACGGCCGGTCGTTGAAGAGGCCGAGGAGCGGGCGCGTCGTCACCCGCACGTCGCCGCGGCCGCTGTGATGGACGCGGCCGTCGACGCCGCCCTCGAAGTGACACGTCTCGCAGGTGAAGCGGCTGAGCGACGCCCGGGTGCGATTCCAGGGCGCCATGAGGGTGGTGAAGAAGAGCGCCTCGCCGACGCGTGCCTCGACGCTGCGCGCCGTCGAGGCGTCGCGGTCCTCGACGGCGATCACCCGGGGCGCGATGCCGTCGTCGACCACCCAGGCGTCGAGCAGGGGATCGGCGATGACCGTGCGACCGTCGCCGAGCGGCGCCTCCATGCTCCCGCCCGGCACGAGACGCCGGGTGGCGACCGCCGGCGGCGGCCAGAGTCCCTTCCGGCCGACGTGCGGGTCCGTCCAGGTGAGCTCGGCGACGGTCGCGTCGCCGTAGCCGAGCACGTGCACGCGCACGGGATCGCCGGCGCCGAGCGCGATGATCTTCGGCGTCACCACGCCGAGTGCCGAGACGTTCACGGCCGCCAGGCGCTGCGCCACGGCGGGCGTCCCACCGACGCGATAGATCCCGCGAACGAGTCGATGTAGCCGAACGAGCCCTGGCGCCGATCGAGGGGATGATCCTCGACGCCGCCGAGCGCGAGGAGCAGGCCGTCGTCGATCTCGCGCGCGTCGAGCGCCCAGAACGGGCCGTCGTGCGTGATCCGCACCTCGCCGTCGCGCTGCGGGATGCCGCGCGCGTCGAGCCGGCGCGCCACGATCGTGTGGGCGAGCAGACAGTCGACGACCACCCAGTGCGCCGTGCGATGCACGAGCCGCGGGCCGAGGCCGACCGGCCCCTCGCTGCCGGCGATCAGGGCCCCGTGCCGGTCGACCGTCAGCAGGCGGTGGCCGTGATCCTCGACGACGTACACGATCCCCCCGTCACCGGCCGCGATGGCCCGCACCGAGCGGACGCCCGGCAGGACGGTGGCTCCGCGGCGCACGAGACGGCCGTCGCGAACCGCGTAGCGGGCGATCACCCCGCTCAGCTCGCCGCTCACGAGGATCTCGCCGCTCGGCGTCACCGCGAGGCCCGACGCTGCGCGCGGCGCCTTCGCGCGCTCGAGCTCCCGCACCTGCTCATCGAGGAGGACGAGCGCGGACCGGCCGCGGAGCAGCCCGACGAGGAACGGTCGTCCCGGGAGATGGCGAACCGGGTCAAGTAGTGGCCATCGCCTGCCGTCCGGCGTCGACCCGGATTGACCCACCAGTATATCGGCGCTATACGCGCGACGTGCCCCCGGCCGCGGTGTCCCGTCCCCGCCCGCGCGACCTCGACTCCGAGGCGACACGGCGCCACATCCTCGCGGCGGCGGAGGACCTCCTCGCGCGCGGCGGCGAGGAGGGTCTCTCGATCCGGCAGGTCTGCGCGCGCGCCGGCGTCACGCCGCCCACGATCTACCATCACTTCGGCGACAAGCGGGCGCTCGTCGACCGCGTGGTCGACGACTGCTTCGCGGAGTTCGACGAGGCGCTCGCCCGACGCGCCGCTCCCGCGGATCCGGTCGAGGCGCTCCGCTGGGCGTTCGATCGCTACCTCGAATACGGCCTCGCGCACCCGGCGCACTACCGCCTGATGTTCCAGCGGAGCGGGCCACGGAGGACGCCGGCGGGACGTGCGTCGTACGAGCGCCTGCGGCGGATGGTGAGCGCCGTGGCGGCGGCAGGGCGCCTCG
>CAZLYE010000036.1:0-6409 GCA_964562865.1 uncultured Binatia bacterium (SeqCode)
GCGGCTACATCGCCGTCGACGACGGCCTCGCGACCAACGTCCCCGGCATCTGGGCGCTCGGCGATTGCAACGGCCGCGGGGCGTTCACGCACACCGCGTACAACGACTTCGAGATCGTCGCCGCAAACCTGATCGACGGGGCGCGGCGGCGCGTGAGCGATCGCGTACCCGCCTACGCACTCTACATCGATCCCCCGCTCGGCCGCGTCGGAATGACCGAGCGCGAGGCACGCGCGACCGGCCGGCGGCTGCTGACGGGCAGCCGCCCCATGACCCGCATCAGCCGCGCCATCGAGAAGGGCGAGACGCAGGGCTTCATGAAGATCGTGGTCGACGCGGACTCACGCAGGATTCTCGGTGCAGCGATCCTCGGCACCGGGGGTGATGAGGCGATTCACGGAGTGGTGGACATCATGAACGCGGACGTTCCCTACGACGTCCTCCAGCACGCGGTCCCCATCCATCCGACGGTCTCGGAGCTCATCCCGACGATGCTGAGCGAGATCCGCCCGGCCGAGTGACGGCGCGGGTCAGCGAGGCCTGAGCAGCACGACCGGAATGTCACGCTGGGTCCCGGCCTGGTACTTGTCGTAGTCGGGCCACTGCGCCGTCATGATCCGCCAGACGCGCCGCTTCTCCTCGGGCGTGCCGGTGCGGGCCGTGACGGGGACGACCTTGTCCCACACCTGGATCTCGACGTCGGGGTGCGCGACCAGGTCCTCGTACCATCCTGGATTGTCGGGCGCCCCACCCTTCGAGGCCACGACGACGTAGTCCTCGCCGTCCCGCCCGTAGATCAACGGGAACTTCCGGGTCGTGCCGGATTTCCGCCCGGTCGTGTGCAGGATGAGGCAGTGGGCGCCGTTCCAGTCGTGACCCACCTTGCCGCCCGTCGCTTCGTACCGGCGGACGTGCTCGTCACCGAAGAGAACGTAGTCAGGCATGCGGCGAGAGTGCCACGAGCGCAGAGACGAAGCGATACCGTCACGAGATGAGGACGTCGTCCCAGCCGACCTTTCCCGTGTTCGGTCGGACGCTCTAGACTCCGGGCATGGCGCTCTTCGAATCCACTCTGGCGCTCCTGCTCGGCGCGGTGATCCTGACCGGCGTCGCGCGGCGTATCGGGGTTCCCTATCCGTCGCTCCTCGCGATCGCGGGCGCCGCGCTGGCCTTCGTCCCCGCGGGCCCGGAGCTCGAGATCGAGCCCGACCTGGTGCTTGCGCTCTTCGTGGCCCCCGTGCTGCTGGACGCGGCGTTCGACACGTCGCCCCGCGACCTCCGTCGGAACGTCGTCCCGCTCGCGTCCCTCGTCGTCGTCGCCGTGGGTCTGACGACCGCGGCCGTGGGGTGGGTCGGCTGGCGGCTCGGCGGTCTCCCGGTCGCCGCCGCGATCGCGCTCGGCGCCATCGTCGCCCCTCCGGACGCCGCGGCAGCCGCGGCGGTCCTCGGTCGGCTGCGTCTCCCGCGGCGGATCCTGCACCTGCTCCAGGGAGAGAGTCTGCTGAACGACGCAACGGCGCTCGTCGTCTATCGCATCGCGGTCGGGGTGGCCGTCGGCACGGTCACCCTCGGCCAGGCGGGTCCGCTCATCGCGCTCATGGCGGTGGGAAGTCCGATCGCGGGATGGCTCCTCGCCCGGCTGTACGTGCTCGGCACCGTGCGCGTCCGCGACGCGGCGAGCTCCACGGTGCTCACGTTCGTCGGGACGTTCGGCGTCTGGCTCCTCGCCGAGCACGTCGGCCTGTCACCGATCATCACGATGGTCACGTACGGCATGACGCTCTCGCGGGCAGCCTCGCGCCGCACGACCGCCCGCATCCGTGTGAGCATGTATTCGGTCTGGGAGACGGCCGTCTTCGTGCTGAACGTGCTCGCGTTCGTGATCATGGGCCTGCAGGCGCGACCCGTCCTGAGCCGTCTGTCGCGCGAGAGCCTCTCCCACGCCCTCCTCGTGAGCGGCGCCGTGCTCGGCACCGTGATCGTGGTGCGCATCGCGTACGTGATGGCCCACAACACGGTCGTTCGCCTGAAGAATCGCTGGTTCCGGCCGGCGCCGGCGCCGGAATCGGCACCGACGGTCGCGAGCGGCCTGGTCGTCTCCTGGTGCGGCATGCGCGGCCTCGTCACGCTCGCGGCTGCGTTCGCGTTGCCGTCGGGGTTCCCCGGCCGGGACCTCATCGTCCTCTCCGCGTTCTGCGTGGTGCTGGGGACGCTCGTCATCCAGGGCTTCACGCTCCAGCCGCTGCTCGCCCGCCTCGGCTTCGAGGCGGACGTCGGCGTGGGGCGGGAGATCTCGCGCGGCCGCCTCGGCATCGTGCAGGCGGCCCTCGACACCCTGGCGGACGAGCGCTCGCCCGCGGCGGCGATCGTCCGCGAAGCGTACCTCGCCGCGCGTGAAGTGGCCGCGAGCCCGGACGAGCCGCAGGGCGCGACCGAGCACGACCGGCTCCGCCTGCGAGCGATCACGGCCCAGCGCCTGACGCTCCAGCGGCTGCGCGAGGAGGGCACGATCGGCGACGAGGCGTTCCACCGGTTGGAGGAGGAGATCGACTGGGCCGAGCTCGACGCCGCCCCGGCCGGATCCTTCCAGCCGCTCCTGACGGAGGGCGACGCCCCGGGTCCCCAAAACCTTCACGGCGGGCCGAGTTAGCCTCGCGCGACTGGAGGCGCACTCCCACCGGGCGCGAACGCAGGCAGCCTGCCGATAGGGCCCCGAGGGTGCACGTCAGTCAGAAAAATCTTGACAGGACGTGGCGCTCCGCGCTCGATTGCCGCCATGCGCCTCCATGCCGCCCTGCTAGTGCTCCTCGCCGCCTCGCTCGCCGCGTCCTCCGCCGACGCGACCTTCCCCTACCCCGCGCCGCCGAGCGGCACGCCGCCGCAGGATTACGCCGCGTACTGCTTCCTCCCCACGACGAGCCCACCGGTCAGGCCGTCGGACTTCAGCGGCGGCACGGCGTGGAAGTTCACCAGCGACCAGAGCGGCGACCCGACGATCGATTCGAGCCCGGCCGAGCTGTTCGGCGTGACCGGCATGAGCGTCGACCTCGCCTGGCAGATCACGACCGGGCGGCCCGACGTCACGCTCGCGGTGCTCGACTCGGGCATCAAGTGGAACGACGTCGGCGCGATGACGGACCTCGCGAACAAGGTCCGCCTGAATCGCGGCGAGCTGCCGCTCCCGGAGGACGCCTCCGGACACACCAGGCCGGAGCTCCCCGGGACGTTCCTCAACCCCGACTCCTACGACCTGAACGACGACGGTGTCTTCAACGCCGCCGACTACGCCGCCGACCCACGCGTCGGCGACCGCAACGGGAACGGGCTGATCGACCCGCAGGACCTGATCCTCGCCTTCAGCGACGGCACCGATGCCGACGGCAACGGCTACGTCGACGACATCGCCGGGTGGAACTTCCTCGACGACGACAACGACCCGTTCGATGAGGTGCAGTACGGGCACGGCACCGGCGAGGCCGAGGACTCGACCGCCGAGGCCGACAACGGCGGCTCGCTCGGCGCCTGCCCGAACTGCCGGGTGCTCCCGGTCCGCGTCGGGGACAGCTTCGTCACGGACTCGAATCTGTTCGCCGAGGGCGTCGTGTTCGCGGTCGACAGCGGCGCGCACGTCATCCAGGAGGCGCTCGGCGCCGTCAACAACACGTCGTTCGCGCGCGCGGCGATCGAGTACGCCTTCTCCCAGGACGTGCCGGTGATCGCCTCGGCCGCGGACGAGGAGAGCTTCCACCACAACGTCCCCTCGGCAGACCGCCACACGATCACGGTGAACTCGGTCACCCAGTTCGCCACCGTGAGCGGGTTCACCATGAGCCCGCACTCCTATCTCTACCTGAACGGCTGCACGAACTACGGCGGCAACATCGCCGTGGCGATCTCCTCCTCGTCGTGCTCCTCGGAGGCCACCGGCCGCGCGTCGGGCATCGCCGGGCTCCTCATCTCGGCGGCGCTCGACCAGGTCGACGCCGGCCACCTCGTGCCGCGGCGGGTCGACGCGACCGGCGCCGTCCACCCGCTGTCCGCGACCGAGGTTCGCGAGCTCATGACGATGACGGCCGACGACATCGACTTCAGCGCGAACCGCGCCGTCTCGTTCGTCTTCGCGAGCGACCGCTATGCCTCGCAGCCGGGGTGGGACCAGTACTTCGGCTACGGCCGCGCCAACGCCCGCCAGGCGGTCGCCGCGGTGGCCAACGCGGCGATCCCGCCCGAAGCCGACCTCCTCGAGCCCGAGTGGTGGCAGACCCTCGATCCCGTACGCACCAAAACCGTCGCGATCACCGGCTCGGCGGCAGCGCCGCATGCGGCGAGCTTCGACTACGAGCTGGCCTACGGCTGCGGCGTCCAGCCGACCGAGGACCGCTACACGATGATCGCGAGCGGCGCATCGCTCACGGCCCCGCTCGCGGGGGCGACGCTCGCCAGCTGGCGGGTGGCCGACGCCGCGCTCCAGTGCGCGATCGACCCGGCGGCCGTGCCCCAGTCGGCGCCGAGCGGTACGGCGTCGCCCGCCGACACGCCCGACGCGTTCACGGTGACCCTCCGTCTGCGCGTGACCGATGCGGCCGGGCGGCGCGGTGAGGCGCGGCGCATCGTCTACCTCCATCGCGACCGCGACCTGCTGCGCGGCTTCCCGCTGCCGATCGGCGGGAGCGGCGAGCCCTCCCCGCTCTTCACCCGCCTGACCGCCGGCGGGTCACACGGCGGGCTCGCACGCGCCCAGCAGCTCCTCGTGCCGACGACCGACGGCACCGTGCTGGCACTTCGCGGGAACGGGGACGAGCTCCCCGGCTGGCCCGTGCGCACCGACCCGCTCGCGCTCCACACCGGCTCGCGCGCGTTCACGACCGGCGCCCTCCCGACGACCTTCTCCGAATCGCTCGGTAGCGGCATCGCCGCCGCGGATCTCGACGGCGACGGCACCGTCGAGGTCGTCGCCGCCTCCGCCGCCGGGAAGGTCTACGTCTGGGAGCCCGATGGCAGTCGCCGGCCGGGCTTCCCCGTCCGCACCGACCCACGCTTCTCCGCGCGCAGCGCGCGCGACGCGTACAATCGCCTGCTGCGCGGGATCCTCGCGGCTCCCGTCCTGGTGGACCTCGACGGCGACGGCCGGCTCGACATCGTCGCCGCGGCCATGGACCGACACGTCTACGTCTGGCGCGCCGACGCGAGTCCGCTGCCCGGGTGGCCGGTGCTGGTGGTCGACCGCACGCGCATGGCGTCCATCGACCCCACCAACGACCACGTGGTCCCGCTCCCCGGGGCCTTGCAGGGCACGAAGATCGTCGACACCCCCGCGGTCGGTGCGCTCCGCGGCGACGGCAAGCCCGTGGTCGTGGTCGGCACCAACGAGGAGTACGCGGAGGCACCGAACTTCTCGTCGGTCGGCAACTCGAGCGCCAAGGTCTACATCGCGCTCGGGCTCCTCTCGCAGGCCAACGGCCGCCTCTATGCCATCCCAGCCGGCGGCAGCACGGACCCGGCAGGTGCGGGAAACCCGGCCGGACCCTATCTCCCGGGCTGGCCGGCGCACGTCGCCGTGCTGGTCGACGAGCTGCTACCGTGGGTCGAGGGCGTACCGGGATCGCCCGCGCTCGCCGACGTCGACGGGGACGGGCAGCTCGAGGTCGGGATCGCGAGCGTCATCGGCCCCGCCTACGTGCTGCGGGCCGACGGGACGTCCTTCTACGGCAACGGCGCCGACGGCCTGCCGATCACACTGCCGACGGACAAGTCGGCGTTCGGCGCGCAGAGCAACTCGACCGACGGACCATCGATCCCCTCGCTCGGGAGCGGGAGCTTCGCACCGATCGGTCCGGGCGGCGACCTCGCCTTCGTCGCTCCCGCGGCCGGGCTCGGCAAGCTGATCGACACGAACGTACCGGAGGAGCAGCTCCCGCACGACAACCACGTGGCCGCCTGGGATGCGCGCACCGGTGCCGCGCTCGCGGGCTTCCCGCACGTCACCGACGACCTCCAGTTCTTCGTCAACCCGGCGGTCGGCGACGTGAGCGGCGACGGCCAGGCCGAGATCGTCTCCGGTAGCGGCGGCTACCTGCTCCACGCCGTCGACGCGATCGGCCAGGAGGCACGCGGCTGGCCCAAGTTCACGGGCGGCTGGCTCATCGCGTCCCCAGCGATCGGCCTCTTCGGCCACCGACGGACGGTCGCCGTCACCACCCGCGAGGGCGACCTCTGGGTCTGGCGGATCCACGGCAAGCCCAAGTCGTGGTTCTGGCCACGCGCGCGACACGACGCACGCAACACGGGCCTGTTTGAATGAAGCGAGGGGCGATGAATGCAGCGAGGGGCCCCGCTCGCTTCGCTCGGCCGCGCGCTCCGCGCGCGGAGGTCGGACTGAGTCCCACGGTGCACGACGTTGCGAGACTTC
>CAZLYE010000037.1:0-3741 GCA_964562865.1 uncultured Binatia bacterium (SeqCode)
CGGGGCGACGTGCGTGTAGATCTGCGTCGTGCCGATGTCGGCGTGGCCGAGGAGCGTCTGCACGATGCGGAGGTCGGCGCCGCCGGAAAGGAGGTGCGTCGCGAAGGTGTGGCGGAGCGTGTGGGGGGAGACGCGGCGTCCGAGCCCGGCGGCGAGCGCGCGCCGCCGGACGAGCTTCCAGACGGCCTGCCGGGTGAGCGGGCGGCCCCCCGGGCCGAGGAAGACGAACGGGCTCGCCCGGCCGCGGAGCAGCCGGGGCCGGGCCTGGGTGAGGTACGCCTCGAGCGCCACGCGGGCGGGACGCCCGAGGGGGACGACGCGCTCCTTCCCGCCCTTGCCGAGGACGGTGACGAACCCCGCCGTGAGGTCGACCTGCGCGCCCCGGAGCCCGACCGCCTCGGACACGCGGAGGCCGCAGGCGTAGAGGAGCTCGAGGAGCGCCCGGTCGCGGAGCCCGCGGCGCTCGGCGTCGGCCGGCTGAGCGAGGAGCGTCCCGACGTCGGCGTTCCCGAGCGCCCGCGGGAGCCGCGCCGGAGGACGGCGGATGCGGATCCGCCGCGCGGGGTCGTCGGGGAGGACGCCGCGGAGCACGAGGAAGCGGAGGAACCCACGGACCGCCGCGAGGGCGCGCGCCTGGCTGCGCGCCGAGAGCCCGCGGTCGGAGAGTGCCGCCAGGTGGGCGCGGACGTCGGCTGTGCCGATCCGGCCGGCGGTCCGGATCCGGCGTGCGAGGAGCACCCGTGTGAACGCGGTCAGGTCGCGCGCGTACGCCTCGACGCTCTTCCGCGCGAGCCCGCGCTCGGTCGCGACGTGATCCAGATACTCGTCGATCGCCTCGTCCAGCCCCACCGCCGCCGCCTCAGGCTCCCGCCGCGCGCGCCTCCGCCGCGGGCGTCTCGGCCTCGAGCGCTCGCGTCAGCTCCTCCCGGATCTGCTCGAGCCGCGCCGCGTCCTCGATCTTCCGCCCCTCGTTGTCGGTCACGTAGAAGACGTCGAGCACCTGGTCCACCATGGTGGTGATCTTGGCCAGGTGGATCTCGAGCCACAGGTGGTAGAGGCAGTTCGTGATCGTGAAGAGGAGCCCGACGCGATCGCCCGTGAAGACGTCGAGCACCGTGTACTCACGGGAGACCTGGTTGTCGATCTCGACGGTGGTCGGGACCCGACGCCGCCGGCGTGCCAGGATCGACGGCCGCTGCGAGCGCCGCACGAGGACCTCCACGTCCGTCTGCCCGCCGAGCACCGCGCGGAGCGTCCGCTCGAGGCGCTCCCACCGCTCCACGTCGCGGGCCGCGTCGGCGTCGTCGTGGGAGACGCGGAACGCGTCGAGTGCGACGCCGTCGCGGCTGGTCGTGATGCGCGCGGCGAGGATGTTCATGCCGTGCGCCGCGAGCACGCCGGAGAGCATCGCGAAGAGCCCGGGCCGGTCCCGCGTGCAGACGGCGAACTCGCTGTAGTCGCGCTCCGGGAAGTGCGTGAGCTGCGTCGCGAGGGCTGGCCGGTCGCCGGCCGCCTCGCGCTCCGCGAAGCGGCGTCGGAGATCGCCGTGGCCGGCGATCATCTCCTCGGGGGTGGAGAGGAAATAGCCGTCGGGCATGCTCGCGATGAAGGCCTCCGTGTCGGCACGGAGGGCCGGCGGCGCGGCCGCGGCCACGCGCACCCGGACGCGCGCGGCGCGGGCGGCGCGGTCCTCGGGCTCGAAGACCCCCTTCTCGAGGAACTCGCGGGCGCGGCGATAGAGGTCCGCGAGGAGAGTGTCCCGCCAGTTGTTCCACACGCCGGGGCCGACCGCGCGCATGTCCGCGTAGGTGAGCACGTAGAGGCGCTGCAGGTTGTCGACGCTGCCGAGCGCACGGCAGAACTCCACGATCAGCTCGTCGTCGTGGACGTCGCGACGCTGCGCCAGGTGCGACATCAGCAGGTGGTGCTGTACGAGGAACTCGGCCGCAGCGGTCTCATCCTCGTTCAGCCCGAGCCGCGCCGCGATGTCCCGCATCATCCGTGCGCCACGCCCGGAGTGGTCGTGGCCGTGCCCTTTCCCCACGTCGTGGAACATCATGCCGAGGAAGAGGATCTCGGGACGCTGGATCTCGTTCATCACCTGCGTGAGATGAGGGAGCGTGCGCGCGAACTCGCCCGCGCGCAGGCGCTCGACCTCCCGCACGCCCATGAGCGAGTGTTGGTCGACGGTGTAGATGTGGAACGGGTCGTGCGCGATGAGACAGTCCAGGTTCCCGAACTCCGGGATGAGGGCGGTCAAGACGCCGAGCTTGTGCATCTCGAAGAGCGTCTCGTAGACGTGGCCGCGGGCCTGGAGGATGCCGAGGAAGGCCGTCGCGACCGCGGGCTCGGCGCGGACCGGGCCGAGGAGCGGGATCGACTCGCGGATCAGCTCGCGCGTCGCCTCGGAGAGCGTCACGCCGTGGCGCTGCGCCTCCCCGAAGACCTGGATCAGCGCGGCGGGATCGCGCTCGAAGACCTCGCGCCCGGCAACGGAGAGCGTGCGCCCCTGGATGCGCATGCCTTCCCGGATGACGCGCGCCGCGGGCTGCGTCCCGCGATACGGCTCCGTCGGCTGCAGGCAGCGCGCGATCACCAGGTCGCCGAAGCGGTTCACGGTGGTCGCGTGGCCGTAGTAGGTGCGCATGAACTCCTCGACGCCCGCGCGCCCGGGCGGGAAGCCGAGCGCCGGTGCGAGACGTTCCTGGAGCTCGAAGGTGAGGAGGTCCTGGTGGGCCCCGGCGGCGAGGTGCATCGCGTTGCGGACGCGCCAGAGGAAGTCGAGCGCCCGCTCGATCTCGGCGATGCTGCCCTCGCTGACGACGCCGAGGGTCACGAGCTCCCGGAACGTGTGCACCTTGAACCGGACCTTCGCCATCCAGAGCGCGGTGTGGAGGTCGCGGAGGCCCCCCTGCCCCTCCTTGAGCTGGGGCTGCAGGAGGTAGACCGAATCCCCGGCGCGCGCGTGGCGCTCCGTCGACTCGGCGAGCTTCTCCTTGAAGAAGTGGGTCGGGTTGTGGCTCCAGACCTCCTCCACCATCTTCACCTCGAACTCGGCGTAGAGCGGCTCGTCGCCGCAGAGGTAGCGTGCGTCGAGGAGCGCCGTCTTGACCTTCAGCTCGCGCGCGGCGAGGCGCCCGCACTCGCGGATGTTGCGGAGGGCGTGCCCGACCGCCAGCCCGGCGTCCCAGAGCGCATAGAGAATCACCTCGGCGACGGTCTCGATGTACGGGTTCACCTTCCAGGGGTAGAGGAAGAGCAGGTCGATGTCCGAGCCGGGGTTGAGCTCGCCCCGCCCGTAGCCGCCCTGGGCGATCACGACGCACTGCTGATCGAGGCGCGGGAAGCGCACGGCGAAGTGGGTCCGGGCGCTCGCGAAGAGGAAGCGCACCAGGTGGTCGACCGCCTCCGTGTAGGCCGCGACCACCTCGAGCCCGCCGGCGCCCTGCTCCTGGCGCTCGCGCACCTCCGCCTGGACGCGCGTCAGGTACTCGCGGGCGGCGACCCCCGCCGCGGCCACCTCGTCGCTCGGCTCCGGCAGCGTCCCGACGCTGCGGAGCGGCGCGAACGGCGGTGTCCCGGCGAGCATCATGGGCGACGACGATAGTCCACCGCCCGCGCGCGCTCCAGCGCGACGCGGGCGGCGGGCGGCTCCTCAGAGCGTCCGGGCGCGCCTGGCATCCTCGAGGAATCGCGCGATGCCGGAATAGACGCCCTCGGCGACGGCCTCGCGGTAGGCGC
>CAZLYE010000038.1:0-4239 GCA_964562865.1 uncultured Binatia bacterium (SeqCode)
TGCCGACCGAGCAGGCGGCCGGGCGGGTGACCGCCGAGCCGCTCTTCGCGCGCCGCTCGTCGCCGCACTACCACGGCGCGGCGATGGACGGGATCGCCGTCCGCGCCGAGGACACGTTCGGCGCGAGCGAGGTGCGCCCGATCCGGCTCCGTCCGGCGCGCGACGCCGCCGGCGCGGCGGGGACGTTCGTCCCGGTCGACACGGGCAACCCCCTCCCGGCGTGGGCGAACGCCGTCGTCATGATCGAGCGCGTCTATCCCGCCGACGACGATCCGGACGCGGTCGTCGTCCGGGACTCGGCGGCGCCGTGGCAGCACGTCCGGCTGGTCGGCGAGGACGTCGTCGCCACGGAGGCGCTGCTGCCGCGGGGGCACCGCCTCCGGCCGTACGACGTCGGCGCGCTTCTCGCCGCCGGCGTCGTCCGTGTCCCCGTCCGCCGGCGGCCGCGGCTCGCGATCGTCCCGACCGGCGGCGAGATCGTCGAGCCGGAGCGCGAGCCCGCGCCCGGCGAGATCGTCGAGTACAACTCGCGCGTGATGGCAGGGTTCCTCGAGGAGTGGGGCGCCGTGGCCGTCCGCCGGCCGCCCGTGGCCGACGCGCAGCCGGCCATCGAGGACGCGATCCGGACGGCCGCGGCCGATGCGGACCTCGTCGCCGTGATCGCGGGCTCGTCGGCCGGCGCCCACGACTTCACGGCCAGCGCCGTCGACGCCCTCGGCGAGCTCCTCGTGCACGGCATCGAGGTGATGCCCGGCAAGCCCGCGATCGTCGGCCGGCTCCGCGAGGCCGCGCGCGCGACGCCGGTCCTCGGGATCCCCGGCTATCCCGTGTCCGCGGTGATCGTCTGCCAGCAGGTGCTCCGCCCCCTCGTCGCGGCGCTCCTCGGCACGCGTCCGGACGCCCCGGCGACAATCCGCGCGCTCGTTCCCCGGAACATCCCCTCCCGCCTGGGTCTCGAGGAGTTCGTCCGCGTCAGCCTCGGCGTGGTGGACGACCGGCTCGTGCTGAACCCGCTCGGGCGCGGCGCCGGTGCGATCACGACGATGGTGCGGGCCGACGGCTTCCTCCGGATCCCGGCCAACGCCGAGGGCGTGAGCGCGGGCGAGGAGGCGACCGTCGAGCTGCTGCGCCCGATCGAGGACGTCCGCCGGACGATCCTCGTGACGGGCAGCCACGATCTCACGCTCGGCGTCCTCGAGGACGTGCTGAAGACGGGTGCGCCGGAGCTGAAGCTCTCGGCGAGCAACGTCGGCAGCCTCGGGGGACTCCTCGCCCTCCGCCGGCGCGAGGCACACGCCGCCGGCACGCACCTCCTCGACCCGCGGACCGGCGCGTACAACCTGCCCGACATCCGGCGCCACCTCGACCCGCGCGACGTCCTCGTGGTGAACCTCGTGCGGCGCGAGCAGGGGCTGATCGTCGGGCGCGGCAACCCGCAGGGCCTCCGCGGCCTCGAGGACCTCGTCCGTCCGGGCATCCGCTACGTGAACCGCCAGCCGGGCGCGGGGACGCGCGTCCTCCTCGACTACCGTCTTCGCCGCCTCGGCGTCCGGCCGGCCCGCATCGCGGGCTACGAGCGCGAGGAGCACACGCACATGGCGGTCGCGGTGGCCGTCGCGAGCGGGCTCGCCGACGCGGGGCTCGGCATCCGCCAGGCGGCGGTCGCGCTCGGGCTCGACTTCCTGCCGCTCGAGACCGAGGACTACGACCTCGTGCTCCTGCGGACGTTCGCGGAATCGGCGATGGGCGAGCGGCTCCTCGCCGCGGTCCGCTCGCCCGCGTTCGCGGCCGCCGTCGGCCGCCTCGCCGGCTACTCGACCGAGCGCACGGGGAACGAGAAGCCGCTCACCCGGACCCGGCGCGCCCACGCATCCCGTCGGCGCGCCGCGTACGGCCGACGGCGCGCGCGGCGTCGCTGATGCAGCGCCGGACCGCGCCTTCGCTACTTGACTGAACGTTCAAAATTCTCTAAACGTTCGTTACGGACGTCATGGACCGCGCGACGGCAACCTTCGTCGACGGGATGGGCGCTGCCGCCGCCACCTCGGGGATCCTCTCCCAGCTCCAGGGGAGAATCTTCGCCCTCCTCTACCTCCACGACGGGCCGCTCGCGCTCGAGGAGATCGCCGCCGAGCTCGGCCAGAGCAAGAGCAACATCTCCGTGAACATCCGCGGTCTCGTCGACTGGCACCTCGTCCGCCGCACGCGGCTCGGCGGCTCCCGCAAGGACCACTACGAGGCGGCGACGGACTTCTGGCGCGTCATGCAGGAGCTGATGGAGCGTCGCTTCCGCTGGAACGTACGCCAGGTGCTCGCCGCCGCAGCGGAGACGGTGCGTGCCGGCGGGGAGCGAGGAGCCGCGCGCGAGAGCCAGCAGTTCGTCACGGCCCGCCTGGGCGCGCTCACCGCCTTCTTCACAGCGATCGACGTGGGCATCGGAGCCTTCACCCAGGGAAAGCCGCTCGATCCGGGCGCCCTCCGCAACGTGCTTCCGTCGATGCCGGCCCGCTCCCGGCAACGCGGCTGAAGGGAGGATCGTATGACACCGAGCGTCGCGTTGATCGGCCACGTCTGGGGCTCGACGCCGCGCGAGCGCGAGCAGCCCTTCCCGTGCGACCGGCACGTGCGCGACGCGACCGACGCGCTCTTCCGCGCCGTGGACGTCGACGCACCCCCGGCCGTCGTCTTCCGCTGGCTCTGCCAGCTGAAGGTGGCGCCCTACAGCTACGACTGGATCGACAACGCGGGCCGGCGGAGCCCGCGGACGCTCACGCCGGGGCTCGAGGTCCTCGCGGTCGGGCAGCGCGTGATGGGGGTCTTCGAGCTGGTCGAGTTCGAGCGCGGCCGTCACCTGACGATGACCGTCGCCTCGCCCGCGTGGCAGGCCATCCTCGGCGCGTTCGCGTGCAGCTACGTCGTCGTCCCGCGCGGCCCGGGGCGGTCGCGGCTGATCGTCAAGCTCGCCGCCCGCTATCCGCGGGGACCCGTCGGCACGATCGTGCGCTGGCTCACGCCGTGGGCCGACCTCCTGATGATGCGGAAGCAGCTCCTCACCCTGAGAGGCCTGGCCGAGACATGCAGCCCGCTCTCGTCGTAGCCCTCCTCTGGCTCCTGTCCGCCGGGACGCACGTCGGCCTCGCCAGCCGACCGGTGCGCGGGGCGCTCGTCGCACGCCTCGGCGAGAAGGGCTTCGGCGCGCTCTTCTCGGCCGTCGCGGTCGCGTCCTTCGCGGCGCTCGTCGCCGGCTACGCGGCACGCCGGCTCGACGGACCGCCGGGCCTCGACGCCGCGCGCATCGCGGCGGTGCGCGCGGTCCTCATGGCGACGATCGTCGCGGGCGTGACGCTCATGTTCCTCATGGACTACGCGAAGTCGCCGACGGCGCTCTTCGACCAGCCGATCCGGACGCCGCGCGGGGCCGAACGCATCACCCGTCACCCCTTCTTCGCGGGGGTCGCGCTCCTCGGCCTCGCGCACACCCTGCTCGCGACGCGGCTCGTCGGGACCGTGTTCTTCGCCGGGCTCGCCGGCCTCGCCGTCGTCGGCGCGTGGCACCAGGACCGGAAGCTCCCCGCGCGACGCGGCCGATCCTACGGCGAGTATCTGGCCGTCACGTCCGCCGTCCCGTTCGCGGCCATTCTCGCGGGCCCGCAGCGCATGCCGCGACGCGAGATCCCGCCGCGGGCGTTCGCGATCGGCCTCGGCGCCGCGCTCTTCCTTCGCACCGTCCACGGGTCGATCTTCGCGAGCGGCGGCGCGTGGCTGGTCGGCGCGGTGGTCGCGGGCGCGGTCGTCTCGACGCTCCGCGCGTGGCGCCGCGCACGGCGCCTCCGCGCCGGGCTCACCCCCGCATACCCGGCCGTGCCCGCGCCATGAGGAAGCCGCGGGCCATCTCCGCCACCACCTCCTGCACGGCGGCGCGCGGGTCGCGCGCATCGCGGATCGGACGGCCGAGGACGAGGTAGTCCGCGCCGACACGCATCGCCTCCTCGGGCGTCATGATGCGCTTCTGGTCGTCCTCGTCGCGACCGTCGTGCCGCGCGGGGCGGACGCCCGGCGTGACGATCAGGAAACCGCGGCCGCACTCGCGCCGGATGCGCGCGATCTCGAGCGGCGACGCCACGACGCCGTCCATGCCCGCCTTGCGCGCGAGCCGCGCGAGCCGGACGACCTGGTCCTCCACCTCGTCCGCGACACCGACGCGGCGGAGGTCGCTCTTCCGGAGGCTGGTGAGCACGG
>CAZLYE010000039.1:0-3575 GCA_964562865.1 uncultured Binatia bacterium (SeqCode)
GGAGCGCGAGCGCGCGCGGCTCGCGGCCGAGCTCGAGGGCGCGGCCACCCGCGAGCGCCAGATGCGCGAGCAGCTCGAGGAGGCCCTCGCGCGACCACCCGGCCCGCACGAGGCCGAGCTCCAAGAGGCGCTCGAGCGGGCCCGGGCGGCGGAGGAGGCCCGTGAGGCCGCCCACCGCGACGCCGAGGCCGCGCGAGACGCGCTCGCGCGGGCCGAGCAGCTCGCGCGTGCGCTCGAGGACGAGAAGGGCCGCGCGCGCGACGAGGTCGAGCGTCTCCTCGCCGCCGTGCAGGGCATGCTCGTCGAGCGCGAGCGGCTCGAGAAGGGGCTCGGAGAGGCGCGGACGCGGGAGCAGGACGCACGCGATCGTGTCAACGACCTCGAGCGGCAGCTCCGGCGGCTCCGGGACGAGCGCGGCGCCGAGGCGGCGGTTGAGAGCGCGGCGGCGGAGCGGCAGGCCGAGGTCGACGCCCTCGCACAGCGGCTGGCCGAGGCGGAGGCGACGGCCGCCCGCGAGCGCGACCGCGTCGCGGAATGGGAGCGCGAGCGGGAGCAGCTCGCCGCCGAGCTGCGCGAGGCGGCGGAGCGCGAGCGACAGGTGCGGGAGGACCTCCGCCTGCTGATCGACCGCTCGGCGACGTCCGCGCCGGACGACGCCCTCCCGCGTGCGCTCGAGCGGGTGCGCGCGGCAGAGGACGCGCGGAGCGCCGCGGACGCCGACGCGCGACGGGCGCGCGCCGCGCTCGCGAACGCCGAGGCCGCGGTGAAGGCGCTCCAGGCGGAGAAGGACCGCGCGCGGCAGGAGATCGAGCGTCTCGAGGCCGCCGCGGCCGCGATGATCCAGGAGCGCGAGCGCCTGGAGGGTGCGCTCGGCGCAGCGCGCGACCGCGAGGGCGAGGGGCGCGCGCGCCTCGGCGAGCTCGAGCAGGCGGTGGAGAAGCTCCGCGCGGAACGGGAGACCGAGGCGGCGGCGCTCCGCGCCCGCCTCGAGACCGTCGCGGCTGAACGCGACCAGCTGAGCGCCGCGCTTGCCGCCGTGCAGGCCGAGCGAGACTACTTCGCTGCCGACGAGGCCGCGGCGGACGCCGCGCACGCGCGCCTCGAGGAGGCGCTCGTCCGTGCCGCTGCGGAACGCGGGGACGCGGGCGCGGCGGGCGCGTACCCGGCGCCCGCGGTCGAGCCGCCGCCGGCGGAGAGGCCCCCGGCGCCGCTCGAGGTCGAGATCCGGGTCGAGCCCCGCAAGGCGGAGCCCGCACCGGCGGCCGCCGAGACCGCCGCGGCGAGCACCCGGCGCGGCGTCGTGCTCGACGACGGCGGTGGGTGGCAGGCCGCCGTGCGGGGCGGCGAGGAGATCGTCGTCGTCTCGCCGAAGGATGCCGCGACGCGCCTCGCCGACCTCTCGCCGGCACGCCTCCTCGTCAACCTGGTCACGCCGGGCGCGTTCGACGCGCTCTCGGCGCTCCGGGCGGCCGGCTCGACGATCCGCTTCCTCGGCTGCCTCGCGATGCCGGGCGCGGATAGGGCGCTCCCTCTCGGCTGGGTCGAGGCCGTCACGCGCCCGCTCGACCCCGACACGGTGGTCGCCGTGCTCCAGAAGATCGCGACGCGTGGCGCGCGCGTGCTCACGGCGGGGACGAGCGCCGAGGCGCTGATCAGCCTGCGGCAGGCGCTCACCCGCGAGGGGCTGTCGGTGTCGATGGCGTGGGACGGCAAGCAGGCGGCCGACCTGATCGGGATGGCGCGACCGGACGTCGCGGTGGTGGAGCTCGGGCTGCCGCCGCGCGCGGGCTACGGCGTCGTGGCCCAGCTCGCCGGGTGCGATCCAGTTCCGCATGCCGTGCTCGTCGCCGGCGAGGACGATCCAGCGGCGGGATTCGCGGCGGCGCTCGGCCATCCGATGCACGGCCCGCGGATGCTCCCGCTCGGGCGCCTGCTGGCGCGGCTCGCGGGCAACGCCGACGCCCGCTCCTGAGACCGTCGCCGCGGCGGCCCCGGCGCCGTCCGCTTGCCCGCCGAGGCCGGGACGGTATAGCCGTTCACCCGACCGGTCCGGCGCGGCCGGCGCCGGTCGAGTCCCGCCGTGCCGCAGACGCTCGACCTGATCGTGCAGCCGCGGCTCGCCCCGCACCGGAGCCTCGCGGCCGACGAGGCGCTCCTCGGCGAGCTGCGAGCCGGATCCCGCGGAGGGGCGGGCACGCTCCGCGTCTACGACCTCGCGGGCGACGTGCTCGCCCTCGGCCGCTACCACCTCGCGCCCGGGGACTCGCCGGCCGGCGGCGTGACGCTCTGGCGCCGGCGGTCGGGCGGCCGCACGATGCCGTGGGGCGACGGGTTCGTCGGTCTCTCGCTCGTGCTGCCCCATCGCTCCGCGCTCGTCGCGGCCGAGCCGCTCGCGCTCCGCCCCGAGCAGGTCCTGAACCGCTACGTGCGCGGCATCCTCGGCGCCTGCGAGCTCGGCGGTGTCGCCGCCTTCTATCCGGGGCTCGACGCGGTCACGGTCGACCGGCGGATCGTCGCGCTCGTGTCGTTCGAGGTGGATGCGGCTGGCGCGCTCGTCTTCGAGGCCGTGATCGCGAACACGCGCGACTTCTCGGTGCTGCCGGCGCTCCTCGACCGTGCCGACCCGGGCGGCGTCGTGAAGGCCACGATGCTGACCGCGGACGACGCCACCTGCCTCGCCCGCGCGCTCGGCCGCGAGCTCGCGACGGAAGAGGTGGCCGACCGGCTGCGGCGCGGCTACGAGCGCCGGCTCGACGTCCACTTCGCGGAGCGGACGGCGCCGCCGGACGTGCCCTTCGACGAGGAGCGCTGGCTCCGTGCCCGGACACCGCGCCCCGACCGCGACCGCCACGGCTCGGCCGCGACGCGGCTCGGCGTCCTCGAGGCGCACTTCGGGCTCGACGGCGCCCGGCTCCGGGACGTGCTCGTCGCCGGCGACTTCATCGCGAGCTCCCCCACGGTGGAGCGCCTCGAGCGCAGGCTCGACGGCTGTGCCGCGGAACGGGGCGCGATCGACGCCGTCGTCGAGGAGGTGCTCGCGGAGCCGGGGAGCTTCATGCTGGGGCCCCCGCCGGGGGCCGTCGCCGACGCGATTCTCGGGGGACTTCCGGCCTGACGCTCGCCGCGCGCCTCGCATCCGCCGACGTCGACGAGCGGGTCGCTGCCATCGCGGCGCTCGCGGCACGCGGCCGCGCGGACGATGAGGAGCTCGAGGCCCTCGCCGACTGCCTCGGTCACGCGCGGAAGGCGGTGCAGCGCCCTGCGGCGGAGGCGTTCGCGGCGCTCGGCGCGCGGGGCGTGGCGGTGGAGGCCGTCCTCGATCGCGCGCTCGCATCGGCCCTACCGCGCCGTCGCTGGGGCGCGGCGTTCGCGCTGGCGCTCGTGGGCGAGCCGCCGGCGCGGACGCTCCCCGTCCTCGTGGAGACGCTCGGCGCCGACGACGGCGATCTCCGCTGGGCCGCCGCGGCGATCCTCGTCCGCATGGCGGACCGGCCGGCGGTGGTGGCCGGGATCCGGACGCTCCTCGCGTCGGGCAACGCGGCCCAGCGGAAGATGGCGCTCTACTGTCTCCGCGA
>CAZLYE010000040.1:0-6817 GCA_964562865.1 uncultured Binatia bacterium (SeqCode)
GCGGTCGCGGCGGCGCGCCGACTCGACGAGGTCGCTTCCGTCACGGACGGAGAGCGCGAGCGGCTACTCGACCCACACGTGCTTGCCCGCCTCGAGCGCGGCGCGCGCCATCGCGTGATGCTGCGAGGGCGGTGTGGCGAGTGCCACTGCGTCGACGTCGTCGCGCCGGAGGAGCTCCGCGAAGTCGGTGGTGCCGCGTGCGCCGGGTTGCTCCGCGGTGAAGCGCTCGACCTGTCCCGCATCGAGGTCGCAGAGCCCGGTGACGCGCGCGTGCGGGAGCTTGGCGAAGGTGCGGACCAGGTTCTTCCCCCAGTAGCCGAGCCCGGTGACGGCGACGTTCACGCGCTTCTTCCCCGTCACATCACCCTCCTCACCCGGAAGACGCCGTCCTCCTGCGCCCGGACCCAGCGCCGCACGTCGTGGCCGATCGCCCAGCCGGCAGCGGCGGTGAGGATGCCCGCGAGCGCGGCGAGCCGCGCGGCGTGGCTGCCCGCTGGCCACCCGAGCGCACCTACGATCGCCGCCAGCGCGACGCCGACGAACGCCACCTGCGCTCCGCCGAGCGCCCGGCCGAGGGCCCGCGCCGCCGACGGGCGGCGGACCAGGATCGGCAGCGCGAGGAGGTCTCGCAGCACGACGAACGTGCGCGACAGTCCGTAGTGCGACTGCCCGGAGCCGCGCTGCCGGTCGGTCACCTGCACCTCCGCCACCCGCGCCGGATCGACGCCGAGGATCGCGGGCAGGAAGCGGTTCATGCCGCGCGGCAGGCGCGCGCCGGCGAGCACCTCCCGGCGGTACGCCTTGAGCCCGCACCCGCAGTCGTGGACCGCGACGCCCGTCGCGCGCACGATGAGCCAGTTCGCGACGAGCGACGGGAGGACACGCGTGAAGAACGCCTCCTTCCGCTGCTGCCGCCGGCCGCTCACCACGTCGACGTCGGGCCCGAGACGCGCGAGGAGCGCCGGGATGGCGGCGGGGTCGTTCTGGCCGTCGCCGTCGAGCGTCACGACGACGTCGCCGCGCGCGTGCGCGAACCCGGCGGAGAGGGCGGCCGCCTCGCCGAAGTTGCCATCGAGGTCGACGATCCGGAGATGGGGGTCGCGCGCGCGGAGCTCCTCGAGCCGCGCCAGCGTTCCGTCACGGCTCCCGTCGTTCACGAACACGATCTCGAAGGGCCGGCCGAGCGCCGTGGCCACGCTCACCAGCTCCCCGTGGAGCGATACGACGTTGCCTTCTTCGTTGTAGACCGGGACGACGATCGAGAGTGCGGGCGACGGGGCGGCCTCGTTCATCTGCCGAAGAACCCTACGACAGCATCGGCCACGCGTTCCACCTCGGCGTCTGTCAGATCGGCGTGCACCGGGAGCGAGAGCATCTCCCGGGCGGCCTGCTCGGCGCGCCGGAGGGGCGGCGTGTCGCCGTACACGCGCGTCCACACCGGCTGGCGGTGGAGCGGCACAGGATAGTGCACGCCGGTCTCGATGTCGCGGGCGGTGAGGTGCGCGCGCAGCGCGTCGCGCTCGGGCGACCGCACCACGTACTGATGGTAGACGTGGGTCCGGTGCGGCTCGGAGGGCGGCGTGACGACGAGCCCCTGCAGGCGCGCGTCGTAGTGCGCCGCTATCTCGGCGCGCCGGGCGTTCCGTGAGTCGAGCCCGCGGAGCTTCACGCGCAGCATCGCGGCGTGGAGCTCGTCGAGCCGGCTGTTGGTGCCGTAGAGGACGTGGTCGTTCTTCCGCTCCTGCCCGTGCGTGCCGAGGAGCCTGACGCGCTGGATGATCTCCGCGTCGTCGCTGCTCACCATCCCCGCGTCGCCGTAGGCGGCCAGGTTCTTCACGACGCCGAGGCTGAAGGCGCCCGCGATCCCGAACGAGCCGACGCGCCGGCCGTCGAGCGTCGCCCCGTGCGCGTGGGAGCAGTCCTCGATGACCGCCAGCCCACGCTCGCGCGCGACCGCGAGGATCGGGCCGAGCTCCACCGGCAGCCCGTGGAGGTGCACGACCACGACGGCGCGCGTACGCGGCCCGATGCGGGCTGCGAGATCGTCCGGGTCGGGGCCCAGGTCCTCGAGCCGGATGTCGGTGGCCACCGGGCGCGCGCCCACGAGGTGGATCGCCTCGACGGCGGCGACGAACGCGTTCGCCTGCAGGAGCACCTCGTCTCCCGGGCCGAGCCCCGCCGCGAGCATCGCGAGGAGCAGGGCATCCGTCCCCGACGCGACCCCGCGGACGTGGCGGACGCCGAGGTATGCCGCCATCTCGCTCTCGAAGCTCCGCACCTCCTCTCCGCCGAGGAGCTGCATCCGGTCGAGCACCCGCTCGCATGCGGCCAGCAGCTCGCGCCGATACGCCCGGTACTCACGGCTCAGATCGAGGAGCGCGACGCGGCTCCCGGCCGCGGCCTTTCGTGCCAGCGCTTCCATCCACCACTCTCCGCGTGAAAGTCCGGGGATGCTACTGGTCACACGGGACGGACGCAAGCGCGTTGACTTTTGGCGTGCGATCACCCAAGGAGCCTGGGTGGCGGTGTGCGAAGGCGGAATGCTCGCCGTCGCTCGCGACGACGACCGTCGGGTCTCGCGCGCGCGCGTCCGAGCCGTCGCGCTGGCGCTGGGCGCGGCCACGCTCCTCGCCATCCGCCTCGATGCGCCCACCTTCTTCGACAACGAGGGGCGCTACGCCGAGGTCGCGCGTGAGATGCTCCTCCGCGGCGACTGGGTCACGCCGCATCTCGACGGCACGCTCTTCCTGAACAAGCCACCGCTGACGTTCTGGCTCACCGCGCTCGTCTTCCGGTTCACCGACGCGAGCGAATGGGGCCGTCTCGTGCCGGTCGGGGCCGGCGCCGTCGCCATTCTCGCAACGGCGCGGCTCGGCGCGCTGCTCTACGGAGAGACGGCGGGGCTGGTCGGAGCGATGGCCCTCGCGACGAGCATCGGCTTCGCCCTCGAAGCGCGCACGTTGCGACCGGACATGCTCGTCACGGCGGCCGTCGCCGTCGCGATCTTCTGCTGGCAGGCGGCGGAGCGCGCCGAGGAGCGGCCCGTGCGGTGGCTCGCCGGGTTCTGGGCCGCGCTCGGGATCGGCATCCTCGCGAAGGGGCTGGTGCCCGTCGTGGTGGTCGCGCTCCCGGTCGCAGCCGTCACGCTGCGCGACTGGGGCTGGCGGGGGATCCTGTGCCTGCGGCCGGGCCTCGGTCTCCTCGTCGTGGCGGCGCTCGTTCTCCCGTGGCACGTCACGGTGGCGCTGCGCCACCCGGGCTTCGCCTGGGACTACGTGGTGAACCAGCACCTCCTCTTCTTTCTCGACCGGAAACTGCCACACGACTCGGACGGCGATGGGCTTCGGTTCTTCTGGGCGGCCTTCGCCGGGCGCGCGAGCCCGTGGATCGCGCTCGTGCCGCTCACGCTCGCGGAGGCGGTGCGCGGGGCGGCGCGCCGCGCCGGGGCCGCGGCCGCGGGGACGTTCCTCCTCTGGGTCCGGGTGGGCGGGGTCCTGCTCTTCTTCTCGTGCTCGCCGTCACGGCTCGAGCACTACTCGCTCCCGGCGCTGCCTGCCGTGGCACTCCTCGCGGCGCGGGCGTGGGAGCGGGCGCGCGCGGGCGAGCTGCCGGCGCGCACGTGGACGTATCTCGCGACGATCGGCACGGCCGCGGCGCTCGTCGGGCTCACGGGTCTCGTCTGGGGGCGCGCGCTGCTCATCCGCACCAACTGGATCGCCCAGGTCCCCGAGCTCCTCAGGCTCGTGGCGCCCGCGGCCGCCGTCGTCGTGCTCGCGGGCGGCCTCGCGGCGCTGGCCGCCCTCCGCCACCGCGCGGACGGCTTCGTCGCGACGCTCGTCCTCGGCGCCCTCCCGCTCGTGCTGATCGTGCTCCGGGCCGAGGCGGCCGCCGAGCCGATCTTCTCGTGGCGGCCGCTCGCTCGGGCACTCGTAGCCGCGGTGCCGGCCGACACCGACATCGTCTTCGAGTCGCCCGAGGAGTACCAGCTCGTCGGCGGGCTCGCCTTCTACACTCGCCGCCCGATCACGTTGATCGAGCCGCCGGGCTTCGTGCCCCCGACCTACCTCGCGGGAAGGGTGAAGGGGATGTTTCTCGAGCGGGGAGCCTTCGAACGTCGCTGGCGAACGGGCGAGCGGCTCGCCTTCGTGAGCGATCCGCTGCGCTTCCGGGAGGAGCCGACCGGGCTCGTCCCCGCGCCGTTCCACGTGCTCGGCCGCTTCGGTGATCGATGGGTCCTCACCAGCTTTCCCACCGCCGCCGCAGACTGATCGCCGCCGTGCTCGGAGCGGCGCTCGTCTGGCCCGCGGGCGCCCGGGCGGACAGCAGGAGCTTCATCCCCATCCCGGAGATCATCACCGATCCGAACGAGGGGAACACGGTCGGGCTTCTCGCCGTCCTTCTGTTCCTCGACGAGAAGGACCAGATCAAGTACATGCTCGCGCCCGACTTCACCTACAACGTCACGAAGGGCGCCTTCCCGACCTTCCGGTTCTTCGGCTACCCGGAGCCGGCGCGCCGCTACTCGCTGGTCGCGGGCAAGTCGACCACCAAGGACGAGGACTACGAGCTCGAGTACACCGACCGGACCCTCTGGGAGGGGCGCGCCTTCCTGCTGACCTCAATCGTCCACGAGAAGGACTCGACCGAGCGATTCTACGGCTTCGGCAACAGCTCGCTCCAGTCGCCGATCCAGCTCCCGCGCCGCGGGCTGCGCGGCGGCGAGTCCAACTACACCGACGTCGACACGCAGGCGCAGGCGACACCGGGCGTGTGGCTGCTTCCCTACGTGAACCTCTCCTACCGCATGCGCATCCGGAACTACGGCGTGGAGTCGGGGCAGGTGGCCGGCATCCCGTTCATCGCCGTGACGCATCCCGACACGCGCGGGCGCGGGCTCGAGGGCGGCACGTTCTGGGCCCACCAGGTGGCGCTCACCTACGACAGCCGAGACTCCTCCGACATCCCGACGAAGGGAGCGCTCGCGTTCGCCTACTCCGAGATGGCCGACCAGCGGCTCGGCAGCGAGACGTCCTTCGTCAAGTTCGGCGCCGACTGGCGCGACTTCATCCCGGTGTACCGGGGCAACCCGATCATCGCGTTGCACGCGGTCGCGAACTACGTGAGCGGCGACCCGAACACGCCCTTCTGGGAGATGAGCGCGCTCGGCGGCCACCGGGGGCTCCGCGGCTACGGCTCGCAGCGCTTCATCGACTTCAACAGCTCGCTCGGGCAGGCGGAGCTCCGGACGCGCGTCTACGGCCGGAGGCTGTTCGGGGTGAACTTCGAGCTCGAGGTCGCGCCGTTCGGCGAGGCGGGGCAGGTGTTCCACAAGGTGTCCGAATCGCCGGTGAACGACCTCCACTGGGTGTACGGCGTGGGCTTCCGCGGTGTCGTGCGGCCGCAGATCGTCGGCTTCGTCGACGTCGGGCGCGGCACCGAGGGCAACGCGATCTTCACCGGCGTCGACTATCCGTTCTGAGGGCGCTCAGACGGGGACGAGCGCCCGGTGGGGTGGCGAGGGCAGCTCGACGACGATCCGGTCCCCGGCCCCCACCTCGCCTCCCTCGACGACGATCGCCATGACGCCGGCCTTGCGGACGAGACCGCCCTGCGGGTCGCGTCCGAGCGTCGCCGCCATCAGGCCCGGGTGGATGCCGTCGAGCTGAGTGCACGGATTGCGGAGCCCGGTCACCTCGACGACTGCCGTGTCGCCGAGCCGGAGCCGCGTCCCCGTCGGCAGCGCGAGCAGGTCGAGGCCGCGCGTGGTGACGTTCTCGCCCATCTCGCCGGGCGCCACGGCGAAGCCGGCCGCGCGGAGCTCGTCGTGCAGCTCGGCGTGGATCAGGTGGACCTGGCGGAGGTTCGGCTGCGCGGGGTCACGCGCCACCCGCGACCGATGGCGCACCGTCGCACCGAGGTGCGCGTCGCCCTCGACCCCGAGCCCCGCGAGGAGCCGGATGCGGTCCCGGTTGGGCTTCACGAGCGCGTGCGTGGCGCCGCGGCACACCGCGGTGACGCGCGCGTCCGTCTCTCCTCCCGGTGAGGACACCACGTCACACTGACCGCCGGGCGGTCGGACTCGCAAGCGGACTCAGCGCCCGCGTGTCGACGGACGTGGGGAGGGCGGGGGACCGACCTCCGGCGCGGCGACGAGCCGGCCGCGTGGCGCGGCGACGACGAGGAGGCGCCCGCGGCCGGCCTGGCGAACGTCGCTCGTCGCGAGGATCGGGAGCGGGCTCCCCGCGGCGTCGCGGAACCGCCGCCACTCGTCCTCCCACAGGATGAGCCGGCCGCCGTCGGCGCCGGCCGCCGGCCAGGCACGCAGCGTCGGCGGCGCGTAGAAGCGGACGCCCGGATCGGCGGGGAAGAGCGCGTAGAGCGGCCCGTCACCGGCCGCCGCGGTCCGGAGGAAGGTCTTGACGCTCCGCTCGCGCGCGATCGCCGGATGGAGCAGCCGGTCGAACGAGGCAGTCCACGCGACGGCCAGCGCGGCGACCAGCACCACGACGCGCTGCCAGCGCCCGCCCCGGACCGCGCGTGCGACGAGCGGGAGGCTCGCCGCCGTCGCGCCCGCGAGCACGAGCATCGGGGTGGCCGCCGCATGCGCGGCGCGAGCGAGCGCCGATGCGCCCGCCGCGTCCTCTGGGTGGAGCCACGAGCGGGCGACCGCGCCGGGATCCACGCCGAGCGCGAGCGCGGCGCCGGCTGCGGCCAGCACGAGCCCGGCAGGAACGTAGAGCGACGCGATGCGGGCCGCGAGACGCTCCGGCCGGCCATCCGGCGTCGCGGAACCGCCGCCACTCGTCCTCCCACAGGA
>CAZLYE010000041.1:0-6172 GCA_964562865.1 uncultured Binatia bacterium (SeqCode)
TCCTCCATGACGTTCGGGATCGAGCGCTTGCGGAGGAAGTCGCCTTTGTCCTTGAAGATGCTCCGCTGGTAGTGGATGTTGCAGAAGGTGCAGCGGAACGGGCAGCCGCGACCCGTGAAGATCTCCAGGTTGTCGTGGAAGCACCCGTACTCGTGCCAGAGCTCCTTCTCGGGGAACGGAAACACGTCGAGGTCGTTCACCAGCTCGCCGAGCTCGTTCCGGTGGATCGTGCCGGCAGCGTCCTTCACCCAGATGCCCGGCACGTCGCGGTAGTCCTGGCCGCGCTCCATCCGGTTCACGAGCTCGAGGAGTGCGACCTCGCCCTCCCCGGTGCAGACCATGTCGATGTCCGGGTTCGAGAGGACGTAGTCGGGGAGCGCCTGGACGTGGCTGTTGCCGGCGATGATCGGGACGCCGATCTCCTGCTTGAAGCGCCGGCACCACTGCCGCACGAAGGGGTAGATGTTGGTGAGGATCGAGACGGCGATCAGGTCCGGCTTGAACGCCTTGGCGCGCTCCATGAGCGCGTCATGGCGGTTGAGCCAGCGGAGCCACGGCGCCTTCAGGAACAGGTTGTCGTCGAGCCCCGGGTCGAAGATCAGCTCGATCTCGTGTCCATGCGCCTTCAGCATGGACATGAGGTAGCCGACTCCGAGTGATTCGACTCCCCGATAGTAGAACAGGACGCGCATCGCTCCCTCGTTCGGCCGCCCGAACCGCATGCGGCCGAGGCTGCAGGGTCGGTGGAGGGTACAGTCTCACGCGCTGCGAGGGCAGGTCAAGCGATATCTAGCCCGGCCACAGCATGCGCCGCAGCATGCCGAGCCCGCTCGCGAGCGGCACCCCCGGCGGCAGGAAGAACGGTATCCAGCAGAACGACGCGAAGAGGAAAGTCCCCACGGTCCGGACGGTCCGGCTCACCGGCCCCGTGACGGGCATGGCCCGATCGAGCGGCCGGGTGACGAGGACGCCCGCCGCGTTGAGGCCGCCCCAGAGGAGGTACCCGCCCCAGGCGTGGACGGGGAAGTAGCCGAACCCGAGCAGCTTGAGGCTTCCCCAGATGTGCCACGCGGCGCTCACGAGGAAGGTCACGAGCACGTTCGCACCTCGGTGCCGCCGGTTGCCCCCGAGCGGGACGTAGACGTAGTCCCGCAGCCAGAACCCGAACGACACGTGCCATCGGCGCCAGAAGTCCGCCGGGTCGAGCGCCGCCCACGGACGCCGGAAGTTCTCCGGCACGCGCCGCCCCGCGATCGCCGCGATGCCGACCGCCACGTCGGTCCAGGCCGAGAAGCTGAGATAGAACCACACGTAGAGGAGCGCACCCCGGACCCAGAGCGACGCCGGGTCGCCATCCGCGGTCGCGCCGATCCAGCCGGGGGCGAATGCGAGACCGGCGAGCGCGAGCTTCCCCGCGCCGAGCACGACGCGAGCGAGCCCGCCCGCCGCCGACGGCCGATCGCCTCCGCTGGAGGGCGCCCAGTCGCTCGCCGGCCGGCCGGCCGTCTCGACGGGCCCGTTCACGAAGGTTGGGAAGAAGAACATCGCGAGGAGGAAGCGGCAGAGGGGCAGGCGCTCGCCGGTCCCGCGGAGGCGGTCCCACGCGTACGCGTGGAAGCGCAGGATGGCCATGTTGGTCGCGAACGCGGTGAACTCGCGCACGTGGACGCCGCGCTCGCCGAGCGGCGCGATGAAGAGGATCGGCAGCACGATCTGCGCCGCGAGCAGCGCGCCCACCAGGATCACGGCCACGGACCGCGGCCGGACCCTCTCCACCGCGACGTGGAACGCGAGCGCATACGCGACCCACGCGCCCGCGACCGGCACGGACGCGAACCAGGCGAGCACCACGAGGCTCGTCGCGAGGAGCGCCCGCTCGCGGGCCCGGGGCGAGCCGAGCCACCCCCCGAGCGCCCACGACGCCGCGGCCACGACGACGCCGACCGCGATCCACTCGGTCAGGAGCAGTCCGAGGAGGTGGCGGGCTCGTGGCGCGAGCGTCGCGATCTCGAGCATCGCGGGCGTACCTAGTCGACGGCCGTCCGGGCCGGCAACCTCACGGCGCGTCCCGCCGCGGCCCGAGGGGCGCCACCTCGACCGGCACCGCGAGCACCGCGCCGCCGTCGAGGGCGACGTCGGCCCCGCCCTCCTGGCCGAGCGCCAGCTCGACCGTCCACGCGCCGGCGTCGCGCGGCGCGGTGACCGGGAGCACGACGACGCACGACTCGCCGGGCGCGAGGTCGCAGAGGAGCGGGCTCGCCGTCCACGGGTCCGTCGCCGCCCGGCCCGCCGGCCGCCAGCGGTGGCGGATCGAGATCACGCCCGGCGCGAGGGGGGCCAGGCCGGGCCACGGCCGGTCGCCGTCGTTGATCACCTCCAGGCGCAGGCGCTGGACGAGCCCGGGGACCAGCGTCACGGCCCCCGGCTCGACGGTCACGCGCCCGTGGAGCGCCCGCGGCGGGAGCGGCGCGAGCGCGAGCCCGCGGAACGTCTCGGCCGGGACGTCCTCGTTGGCGGCGATCAGGCGGGCCGTGAGGTCCTCGCGCGGCGGAGGCAGGGCGCAGACCACGTCCGCACCGAACTCCGCGACGTGCTCGCAGCCCGCGCCGAGCCAGGCCATCCATCGCTCGCGGCCCCAGGGCGCGAGGCGATCGCGATGGACGACCAGCAGCTGGACGCCGGTCAGGTCGATCACGTCGCGGAGGCTCCGCGCGTCGGGAAGGCGCTGCGCGAGGAGCGAGACGATGCCGAACGACGGCGGCTCGTACGCCGTGTAGCCGTTCAGCAGCGGGAGCCAGTGATACGTGCCGAAGTACATCGCCCGGGCGTTCTCGTAGCCGGCGCGGAGGTCGCCCGGCGGGGCGACGGGCCATTCGAGGACGGGCCGGCCGGCCCCGTGCTCGTCGAGCCAGCCGTAGACCGGCGGCACCGCGCTTCCCACCTCCACCGGGACGAGCTCGAGCGGCGCCTGCCAGTACTCGGCGGCGACGACCACGAGCGCCGCCGCGGTGAGCGGCCACGCGAGCGCGCGTCCCGCGGCGATGCGCGCCCACCCGAAGCCCGCGAGGAGCGCCACCCCGAGCGCGGTGAGAACGCCGAAGCGGTACGGATAGCGGAGGGACGCAAACCCCGGCACCCAGTCGTAGAGCAGGCGGTACGGGAGCACGACGGCCCGGCCGCGGACGGTCGTGACCGGCCCGAGGACGAGGACGAAGCCGGCCGCGAGCACGGCGACGGCGAGCGCGCGCTGCCACCGCTGGCCGCGCCCGAGTAACGCGCCCACGACCGCGAGGGCGATCGGCAGCCACCCGGCGAACAGCGGCAGGCCCCGCTCGACCAGCCAGGTCGGCGTGGCGGAGGCGGCGCGGAGCCACGCCTCGGGATACACGGGCACGACCGCCGCCGAGCGGAGCGCGAGGTAGGGCGCGCTCACGAGCGCGAGCGGGACGAAGCCCGCCGCCGCGGCCATGCCGATCGCGAGGGCGCGCCGCGGGCTCCCGAACGACACGACCGCGCAGACCACCGCCACCGCCACCGCGGTCGCGTACGCGAGGTAGTACGAGCAGAGCGCCTGGAGCGCCGTCGCCACCGCCACGCCGACCAGATCGCGCACGCGGCCGTCGCTCCGGTGACGGTCGGCGAAGAACACGATCAGCGGGAGATAGGCGACGTTCAGGTGCTGCACCGTCCCGATCAGGTCGAAACGCAGCGGGCAGAATGCGTAGACGAAGGCGGCGAGCGCCCCCGCCGGCGCGCTGCCCGTCCAGCGGCGGACGAGCGCGAATGCGACCGTCGCGTTCAGCACGAACGCCGAGACGAGGACCCACTGGTAGGCGAGCACCGGGTTGCCCGTGGCCGCGTACACCGGCGCGTGGAGCGGCCAGTGGGCCAGCATGTGCTCCGACCCCGCGAGCGCGTTCCGCGCGGGGTACATGATCGTCGCGTCGAAGAGCTGCTTCGGGTCCGTCGCGAGCGCGTGCTGGACCCACGCGAGGATCCAGATGTGGAGGTACGTGTCGGGCGACGTCGGGAGGAGTCCCCGGCCGATGAAGACGCGCGGCACGACCAGACGGTCGGCGAGGTGCCGGGCGACCGGCCAGGTCATGACGGCCGTCGCGGCCGCCGCGGCCCCGAGGACGCTGAGCGCGCGTCGCATCGGCGCGCAAGGCATCACCTGACCCGCGAAAGTCAAGCGCCGCGGCCGAGGGCGCTCCTTGCCCCTCGCTCTCCCGTGCGGCTAGATGGCCGCGTGCGACGCCCGGTGAGCGCTCCGCCGCCCCCCCCCGCGGGCGGGCGCGGCCGGCGGTGCGCCCTCGCGGGGCTCGGGCTGGCCGCGATTCTCGGCGTGCATCTCTGGGCCACGAGCCGCGTGATCCCGCCCGCGGCGCTCCGCGGCCCGGAGCCGTTCTACGCCGACGACTTCGCCCTCCACGCGGCGCGCGCCACGATCGTCGCGCAGGAGATCCCGCGGACGGGACGGCTCTGGGTCTACGACCCGAGCATCATGGCGGGCTACCCGCTCGGCGCGACGGTCTTCGACCTCGACAACGTCGGGACGGCGCTCGCGATGGCCGCGCTCCGCCCGCTCGGGCCCGGCGTCGCGTTCAAGGTCGTCGTCTGGCTCTGCCTCGCGCTCGCGCCGCTGGTCGTCTGGGCGGCCGCGCGCCGTCTCGGCGCGACGGCCGCCGAGGCCGCCACGGGCGCCGCCGCCGCGACCGTCGTCGCGGCGACCGCGATCACGTTCCGGCTCGGGATGTTCGCCAACTTCGCCGGCTGCTACCTGGCCGTGCTGGTCGTGGCGCTCGCGGCCGACCACCTGGCACGCCCGCGTCTCGGAAGCTTCGTTGCGCTCGTCGTCGTGGCGGCCGTCGGGATGCTGATGCACGTCTTCCTCGCGATCGTCGTCCTCGTCCCGTGCGGGATCCTCGTGCTCGGCGAGGCGCGCGCGCGGCCCGGTCGCACCCTCGGGCAGGCGATCGCGGTGACGCTGGCGCTCGCCGCGCTCGCCGCGCCGTGGCTCGTGCCGTTCCTCCGCTACGCGCCGGTCGTCGGGTGGGACTATCCGCACCACTTCTTCCAGACGGGGCCGCTCGGGGGCGCGTGGCGGACGCTCACGGTGCTCGACGGGTGGCACCTCGTGCTGCTCGCGCTCGGGACGATCGGGTTCGCCGTCTGGAGCCGCCGGGTGCGCCGGCCGCTCGCCGTCGCCTACGCCGCGTGGGTGATCGTCCTCCTCGCGGCGAGCCTCCAGGGCTCGCGCATCCCCTTCGTCGGGCGCTTCGAGCCGGCGCACCTCGTCCTGCCGCTCGCCTTCGCGCTCGCCCCGCTCGCGGGGATCGGCGCCGTCGCCGTCGTCCGGGGCGCGCTCGGCCTCGCCGGCATCGCGTCGCCGGCCGCGGTCGCCGTCCTCGCGGCGCTCGCCTTGGCGCCGCACCTCCTCCTGGCGCTCCGGGCGACCGCGGCGCTCCCGCCGCTCGCGGCGAGCCTTCCTCCCGACGGCCGCGCCTTCCTCACGTGGCTCCGCGAGCGCACGGACCCGACCGCGCGCATTCTGATCGAGGACCGCCTCCACCTCGAGCGTCCGCCGCGCGACCGCGACGTGCCCGATCATCCGTACTTCGGGGGGCACCTGCCCGCGATGCTCCCCCAGCTCCTCGGACGCGAGACGATCGGGGGACCGTATCCGGAGATGCCGATCCGTCCGCATCGTGCGGATCTGGCGAGCGCGCGCTTCTTCGGCGCGGACCTCGCCGCGTGGTCGCCGGAGCGGTTCGCCGCGCAGCTCGACCGCTACAACATCGGCTGGACGGTCGTGTGGTCGACGGCGGCGCGCGCGTACCTCGAGGCGATCCCCGCGGTGGTCGAGCCCGCCGGCGAGGCGGGCCCCTTCCACCTCTTCCGCACGCGGCGCCACGGGTCCTTCTTCCTCCGCGGCTCGGGGCTGGTCGACGCACGCTACGATGCGATCGAGGTGCGCGACGCGAGCCCTGGTGGCGTCGTCCTCAGGTACCACTGGTATCCCGGCTTCTGCAGCGACCCGCCCCTGCCCGTCGGGCCGTACGACGATCCCGACCTCGCGGCACCGTTCATCCACGTCGAGAACGGCGACGTGCGCGACTTCGTCCTCCGGCCGGCCCGGACGTGGCTCGGCGGCTGCGGATGAGGGCGGGGC
>CAZLYE010000042.1:0-3200 GCA_964562865.1 uncultured Binatia bacterium (SeqCode)
TACCAGTACGAGGCGAACGTCGCGAACTTCGTCCAGCTGGTCATCCAGGCGTACTGGGCCGTCGTCGGCGCGCGCGACAACGTCGAGGTCGCGCGCGAGTCGCAGGAGCTCGCGCAGCGCACGGTGGAGGAGAACCAGGCACGCGTGAAGGTCGGGCTGCTCCCGCCCGTCGCGGTGCTGGAGGCGCAGGCGGACGAGAAGAGCCGGGAGGCGGATCTCATCACGGCGGAGAACGCCCTGGCGGTCGCGCGCCAGAATCTCGCGCAGCTCGTCTACTACCGGCCGGCCGGGACGTTCGTGCCACGAACGCTCGAGCCGAGCGAGACCGCCGAGCTCGAGGAGGTCAGCGCCGACCTCGACCAGACGCTCGCCGTGGCGCTCGTCCAGCGGCCGGAGATCCTGGCCTCGGCACGCGGCGTCCAGGCGCAGCAGCTGAACGAGAAGATCGCGAGCAACGCGATGCTGCCGATCCTGAACCTCGTCGGGTCGTACGGGGTGAACGGCCTCAGCGGGACGAACCGTCCCGCCGTCTTCGGCACCGTCACGACGTTCTCGCTGACGAACATCCCCGGCGACCACTGCGTCTCGCTGTCACCGAACCAGGGGTTCCTCTGCAACGTGCCCGGCGTGACCCAGTCGTCGCCGTTCGCCGGACCCGTCTCGCAGGCCTACGACCGCCTCGTGTCGAACGACTTCAGCCAGTACGTCGTCGGGCTCCAGTTCCAGGTACCGCTCTCCAACGCGCTCGCCGAGAGCCAGTACACGGAGACCCGGATCGCGACCTCGGAGGCCGAGCTGAACCACCGCCAGCTGCTCTCGAACGTGACGCTCGAGGTGCGGCAGGCGATCGCGAACCTCACCTCCAGCCGTCAGCGGATCGACACGACGCGGGTCGCGCGCGAGCTCGCCGAGGAGAACCTGCGCAATCAGCAGAAGCGGCACGAGGTGGGCATGGCCACCACCAAGGACCTGCTCGACTTCCAGACCCGGCTCACGACCGCGCGCGCTCAGGAGGTGCAGGCGAAGATCGACTACGCCAACGCGGTCGCCGCGTGGCGCCGCTCGGAAGGGCACCTGCTCTCGCACTACCAGATCGTCGTCGAGCACCCCGGCAAGCGCTCGACGCCGTGGTTCGCGCGCTTCTGACGGTGGCGCTCACGGCGCCGTCGTCGCCCGCACGACCACCAGCTGGACGCGCTCCCCACACGCGAGGCGCAGGCGCTCGACGGTGAACCCGATCGCCGCGAGCTCCCGCGCCGCCGGATAGCGGGCCCGCGCGGCGCCCACCCGCGCGACGAGGAGGTGCGGCATGGCGACGGTTCGCCGCCACCACGCCCGGGGCTGGTTGTGGTCGACGAGGAGGAGCGGCGCCCCCGGCGGCAGCGCCCGGGCGACGTCGCGCAGCGTCGACTGTCGCTCCGCCGGCCGCGCGCGGGTGCCGAGGAAGACGACCACCGCGCCCACCGGTCGGGCGCCGTCGTGCGCACCGCTCACGCCGCGCCGGAGCGCGGCGGCGACGCGGCCGTCCGTGGGCGCGACGACGACCACCGGTCCGCCGACCGGCCCGAGGAGCTCGAGGCAGCGCGCGGCGAGGCGCGCCGGGCTCACCGCTGCCCGATGAGCGTCATGAACTCCGCGCGCGTGGTGTCGCGCTCCCGGAAGACGCCCAGCATGGCGCTCGTCACCACGGTGGAGTTCTGCTTCTCGACCCCGCGCATGCGCATGCAGAGGTGCTCCGCCTCGAGCACGACCCCGACGCCGAGCGGGTCGAGCTGCTCGGCGATGGTGCCGGCGATCTGGCCCGTCATGCGCTCCTGGACCTGGAGCCGCCGCGCGAAGACCTCCACCAGGCGGGCGATCTTGCTGATCCCCACGATGCGACGGTTCGGCAGGTAGGCGACGTGCGCCTTCCCGAAGAACGGGAGGATGTGATGCTCGCAGAGCGAGTAGAAGTCGATGTCCTTCAGCACGATCATCTCCGAGTAGTCCTCGGTGAAGAGCGCGCCGTTGATGACCCGCTTCGGATCCTCTTCGTATCCCTTGGTGAGGAACGCGAGCGCCCGGGCGACGCGCTCCGGCGTCCGCTCGAGGCCCTCGCGACCGGGCTCCGGATCGAGGCCGCGGAGCAGCGCGCGGACGTGGCCCTCGAGGTCCTTCTCGCCCATCGGTCAGGCTCTAACGGATGGGACCACGACCCGCAAGGTACGACGCGGGGCGCTCAGTGGCGGACGAGCCCCTCGCTGCGGAGATGCTCGAAGATCGCCCGCGTCGCCGGCGACCGATTGAGGGTGTAGAAGTGGATGCCCGGCGCACCACCGCGCAGGAGTTCGGCGCACTGGCGCGTCGCCCACTCGATGCCGACCGCCATCGCGCCTTGCTCGTCGTCGCGGACGCGCTCGAGGGCGGAGCGGAGCGTCGGCGGCACCTGGTTCCCGCTGAGCGTCGTGATCCGCTCGATCTGGGGCCAGTTGGTGACCGGCATGATCCCCGGGATGAGGGGGACCCGGATGCCGGCGCGGCGCGCGCGCTCGACGAACGCGAAGTAGTGCGCGTTGTCGTAGAAGAGCTGCGTGATGACGAGGTCGAGCCCGGCGTCGACCTTGGCCTTCAGGTGCTCGATCGAGAGCGCGAGGTCCCGGCACTCTGGATGCCCCTCCGGATGTCCGGCGCCGACCAGGCAGAGCGAGGGGCCACGCTCGCGGACGAAGCGGACCAGGTCGATCGCGTACTGGAAGCCGTCCGCCGGGCGCCGGAAGGCCGGGTCGGGTGGGACGTCGCCCCGGAGCGCCACCATGTTTTGGATGCCGCGCTCGGCGAGGAGGTCGATGACCTTCGCGATGTCGGCGCGCGTCGCCTCGATCGCGGTGACGTGCGCTGCACCCTCGATGCCGAGCGCGCGGATGCGGGCGACGAGCTCGATCGTCGCCTCGCGCGGCTTCCCGCCCGTCCGTGTGACCGAGACGAACGACGGGCGGAGCGGACGGAGCGCCTCGACCGTCCGCATGAGGGCCGTCTCGCCCTCGGGCGTCCTCGGCGGAAAGAACTCGAACGAGATGACCGGCCCGCCGCGGCCCACGAGGTCGATGATCTTCACGAGGGGCGGGCCCAGCGCTACTTCGAGCCCTTCTTCTCCAGCGCCTTCACCTTCTGGTACTTCCGGTAGTCGTAGCCCGTGGCCATCGCCATGAGCAGGCCTTCCA
>CAZLYE010000043.1:0-7182 GCA_964562865.1 uncultured Binatia bacterium (SeqCode)
GTCGAACGGGCAGACGGGGCCACGGCATGCCCTTCCGTCGGCCTGCCTGCAGCCGTCCGAGCCGAACACCCGGCGAGCACCGCTCCGCCGAGCACGGCGAGCACGATCATCTGCTGCCAGCGTGCCATCGCCTGGAGTATCGGCAGTCCCGGTCGTCGGGTTGATCGCCCTGGCGTCAACGGGCTACAGAGCACGGCTGCCGAGGCGGCCTGGAGGGGCGATGACGACGTGGTGGAGGTGGATCATAATCTGCGGCTTGGTTGCCGCAGTGGGTGGAGCGGCAGCCCCGGCACGGGCCCAGCTGTTCGAGGGTCGGCCGCTCATGCCGACGACGCCCGTCACGTTCTCGGGCGCCGGCGCCGGAGGCACCGCTGCCGCCCTCGCTGCCTTCGAGGCCGCCATCGGCGGGGCGAACAACGGCAACACCCCGACGCCGCAGAGCGCCGGCTTCCGCACGCTCAATTGGGACGGTGTGAACCTCGACGGCACGGACTTCGGCGGAGACAGCATCGTCATCGTCCCCGGGAAGGTGGTCGGCATCCCGCGCAATCGGTTCGAGAGACGGGGCATCTTCTTCGAGGACGTCTACGCGGTGAGCGGGGACGGGTTCGCGTCGACCAACACCGGCGTGGCCGGCCGCTTTCCCGCCTTCTCTCCCGCCAACACGTTCGCGCCGTTCAACGAGATCACGATCGGCCTGGCGTTCGTGCCGCCCGCCCCCGCAACGACGAGGATGGTCGGCGCGGCCACGCGCGGCCTCGGGGTCGTGTTCCTGAACAACCGGAACCCGAACAGCAGCGGCATCACCTATTTCAATGGGTCTCAGAGCCTCGGCACCTACTTCGCCCCGACCTCGGGGACACAGGGTGACCCGGAGTTCCTGGGCGTCCTCTTCGACCAGCCGATCGTCACACAGGCGAGGATCACGTGTGGCACGGACGACATCTTCTCCTTCGACGGCACGACCGTGACGGCGTCGAACGCGGACAGTCCTCCGCACAACCTCGTCGCCACCGACGATTTCGTCTACGCGGAGCCGACCGCGCCCGCGAACTTCGTGCCCGGCATCGTCGCGACCGCCGGCTCCCCGTTCACCGGCGTCGTGGCGGCGTTCCACGAGGTCGCTTCCGGCACCATGAACAGCTACACCGCGCTCATCGACTGGGGAGACGGCCAGCTCTCACCGGGAATCATCACCGCCGATCCCGCGGGCGGCTTCGACGTGTCGGGCTCGAACACCTATGCCACGGGCGGGACCTTCCACGTGCAGGTCCAGGTGAACGACCTCCTGATCGCCAGCCTCACCATCGACACGACCGCGACGGTCGCCCCCGTCCCGACGACGACCACGACGTTGCCCTGCAGCGGCTCCGACTTCGGCGCCGTCACCTGCCTGCTGGGCGAGCTCCCCACCCCGGCGTGCGCGGGTCAGACGCTGTCGGGTCCGGTGACGAAGCTCGCGGCCTCGGCCCAGTCGCTCGCCACCCGCGCCGCCGCGGCCAGCCCCCGATCGCGGAAGCGGCTCCGCGGCAAGGTCGTCACCACTCTCGGGCGCACCATCGCGGCCGTCGGGCGGCTGAACCACGTGACGGGGACGTGCCCGGGCGCGGTCGCGAGCCTGCTCGCCGACGCCCGCACGCGAGCCCAGAACGCACCGTAGAGGTTCATATCTCCTCGAAGTGCTGCACCTCCACCATCATCGGCAGCATGTACCCGACGTAGAAGCTCGTCAGCCGGAAGGGCCCCACGATCTCCGCCTTCGGCGGAACGATGTCGACGCGCGCGTCCCTCTCGCGGTACGCGACCGCCCGGCGATGGATGTCCTCGAGCTCGCCGACCGTCGCGACCTCCATCCCGAAGTGATTCATGCGCGGGCAGTGCATCGGCGTCTCGTCGGCGACGACGAAGACGAACTGGCGGGGGCTGTAGGCGAGGAAGATCAGCGACGAGAGATCGCCGGGCGGGTACGTCACGTCCTGCCAGCCGAACACCTCACCGAAGAAGTCGGCGACCTGCCGTCGCCATGCGACGTCGAGCACCTGCTCGCGCCCGACGCTCATCGCCACGTGGTTGAAGCGACCCGTCCGCTCCGGCATCCGACGACCGTCGCGCGTGTTCCCCCCGGTTGTCAACGCCTCTCGTCGAGATGCCGCATCGTCCCGTCACGGGATGAGCCGAGCTTGACCTCTCCGTCGCCTGGAGAGTACGGCCCACGGCCGGAGGGCGTCACATGGGTCTTCTCGACGGCAAGGTGGCGATCGTGACCGGCGCGGGCCGCGGCCTCGGACGCGAGGAGGCGCTCGCGCTCGCGGCGGAGGGCGCACGCGTCGTGGTGAACGACCTCGGGACCTCGCTCTCCGGCGAGGGCACGGACCGATCCGCCGCGGCCACGGTGGTCGCCGACATCCAGGCCGCCGGCGGCCAGGCGGTCGCGAGCGTCGAGGACGTCGCCAGCTGGGACGGCGCACGGCGGACGGTCGCGCAGGCCCACGACACGTACGGGCGGCTCGACATCGTCGTCAACAACGCAGGCGTGCTCCGCGACCGGATGAGCTTCAACATGACGGAGGAGGAGTTCGACCTCGTGCTGCGCGTCCACTGCAAGGGCCACTTCGCCATGATCCACCACGCGTGCGTCCGCTGGCGCGAGACCGCGAAGCGGGGTGGACGGGTGGCCGGCCGGATCGTCAACACCGCATCCGAAGCCGGCCTGATCGGCTCCGCCGGCAACAGCAACTACGCCATGGCGAAGGCGGCGATCGCGGCCCTCACGATCAGCATCGCGCGCGAGATGGGGAAGTACGGCGTCACCTGCAACTTCATGGCGCCGCGCGCCCGCACGCGCATGACCGACTCGATGCCGAACCACTCCATGTTCGACGCGCCCGAGACCGGCTTCGACGTGTTCAACCCGGCCTGGCCGGGGCAGCTCGTCGTCTTTCTCGCGAGCGACGCCGCCGCCGACGTGAACGGCCAGGGATTCGTCGTCTGGGGCGGCCGGGTCGGCCTCGTGAAGGGGTGGCACACGGTCCGCGAGATCGACCGGCGCGACGCCCCGTTCACGGCACGCGACCTCATCGCACGGAAGGACGAGCTCTTCGGGGACCAGCCGCGCGAGCCGACGTTCATGTGACGCGCGGCCGCGCTCCGAGTCAGTTCCTCGCGGCGGTTCCCTGCACACCGCCGGGGTGGTCGGCCCACCAGGTCTCGCACCAGTCGGTCCCGTAGTAGAACCGGCAGAGATAGGTGAACGTCACGCGGCACTGCCGCCGGTCGTTCCTTGCGGGAGGGTCGACGCGACTGAAAGCGCATGCCTGGATGGTCGCGGCGCAGGCTGTGCGGCATGCCCGAAGCGTCGCGACGCGCGTCCGCGGCGTCGCATCGACGGGCGCGACGAGCACGAGCGTGGCGAGCGGCGCGAGGAGAGCCGCGGCCGGCCCTGCTCGTCGCCAGGGCGTGCTCCTTGTCACGGCCCCTTCTTCCTGACGCAGCGGGGCTCACGCCGCACATCCCCTCTTCCAGCCCGGGCGGCTCACGCCTGCCTCCCCATCCGCCTCGCCTCCGGCCGGGCCGTACCGGTGCTGACGGACCACGCGTGAGGAGGACCCGTCGACGTCGACCCGACGGCTGGCGCGGTCGTCCTCCGCCGCTCGCGCCACCGACCTCGGAGGCCGTGAGGTCCGCCTTGCCGAGCGTCAGCGTGACGCACCGGCGAGCACGCGGACGAGGCGTCAGAGGCCGTGCGACCGCGACCAGCGTCGGCCGCTGCGAACCTTCGGGCTCGTCCTGTGCCGGAGCGGACCTCGATGCGCTGCAGGAGCGCCGCGATCGTCAACTTCTCGTCGTTGCCGGAGCGCGCGCGCCCGGCGATGCCGGAAAAGACTGCGCCCCGCCTGGCATACCGCTCGCACTACCCTCCCTCCGAGGAGGCCGAAAATGCACGGTTCACGCATCGCTGCTCTCTGTGTGATCCTCGTGTTGCCCACCGGGCTCTGGGCCCACGACCGACACAGCGAGAGGCACCCGTCGGTATCGTGCCCAGCGGACGTCGCCGCGGCGATCACGCAGGCCTGCCCGTGCAACGGCTTCGCGACCCACGGACAGTACCTGCGCTGCCTCACGCACCTCGCGAGCGAGTTCCAGCGCGAGCGGTGCCCGCGTGACGCGTGGCGCGAGGCCGTTCGCTGTGCCGCCTGGTCGACGTGCGGCAAGCCGACGGCCGTCGTGTGCTGCACGAGCAGTCGCCGCGGTCCCCGCACGCGCCTCTCTCGCGACGCGGCGACCTGCACGGTGGCGGGCGGCACGCCGATGGGGCCGGGAAGCATCTGTATGACCTGCGGGGCGGCCGTGACCTCGACCACCTCGACGACGAGCACGACCACCACGACGACCGTGGTGACCACCACGACGACCACCTCTACCTCCACCTCCACGTCCACCACCACGACGCTGGCAGGAGGGGTCGCCGACGGCAACTCCGTCGAGTTCTCCGGCACGAGCATGCTCTCGGCCGGGTTCCTCATGGGAGGCTCGGTGACCGTGCCCGTTCCGTCCATGCTCACGCACCTCTGCGCGATCACCAAGGGCGGGGGCCCGCACATGGTGCTGGCGCTCTACTCGGACCTCAACGGCGAGCCACACGGGCTGGTCGCCTCCACCCTCTCGATGTCGATGGTCCTCGGGCGAATGGAGGTCCCGGTGACGCCCACGTCGCTCGCGCCGGGAACCTACTGGATCATGGGCGTCTACGACGACGATGCCCCGATCGGCACCGACTCGAGCGATCCGAACGCGCCGGTGCGAGGGACCTCGGATTCCTTCGGCAGCCTTCCCAACCCGTTCCCGTCCACGCCGGACTTCTCCGGGTTGTCGTTCAACTACTACCTCAAGCTGCAGTAGGGAGCCGCTCGCGGAACGCGGCGCCGGTCGTGCCGGCTCCGCGTTCCAGCGCGCGGGCGCGCGCTCGGACCTTGTGCACGCACCCGGGCCGCCCGCGTCGAGGGTGTCGGCGCCGATCGCCGCTGGAGCATTGATCAGCCTGGGGGGTGTGGCCTGAGCGGAGCTGTTGTGCGAGACCGCGTACGGAGGTCCCGCACGATGATCAGGCTCTACCACGCGCCCCGCACCCGCTCCGTCCGCGTCCGTTGGCTGCTCGAGGAGCTCGGCCTTCCCTACGAGCTCGTCCCCGTCACCTTCAAGCCGCCGACCAGGACGTTCTCGCAGGACACGCCGTTCGGCAAGCTGCCCGCGATCGTGGACGGGGACGTCACGATCGGGGAGTCGGGGGCCATCGTCGAGTACATCCTCGAGCGCTACGGTAAGGGCCGGCTGGCGCCCGCGATCGGCTCACCGCTCCGCGGCGAGTTCCTGCAGTGGGTCCACTACGCCGAAGGGACCGCGTTCCCACCGCTCGGCATCATCGTCTGGCACACGCTCTTCCGGGGGGACGCCGATCAGGTTCCCGGCGTCGTCGCGAGCGCCCGCGAGCGAGCAGAGGCCGCACTCGGCGTCGTCGAGCGGGCGCTCGGGGGGAAGGCGTACCTCCTCGGTGCCGACTTCACCGCCGCGGACGTCATGATGGGCTTCACGCTCGCCGCCGCCCGGATGCTCGGCGTGCTCGACCAGCGGTTCCCCAACCTCACTGCCTACCTCTCACGCCTCGAAGCCCGACCGGCGTTCCAGCGCGCCGCGGAGAGCTGACAGACGCGACGACCTTCCACCTAGTGCGCAGTCGTGAGCACGACACGAAACCGTGCCCTGCCGCTCATCATGCGCTCGTAGGCCTCGGCCGCGCGTTCCAGCGGGAATACCTCGGTCATGGGTCGTACGCCGCTCAGGGCGCTGAACGAGAGTGTGTCCTGTGAATCGATGGACGCGCCGGCCGGCCAGCCCATGATCGAGCGGCGTCCCCCGATGAGCAGGACAGCGGGCACCTGGAGCGGGTCGGGGGGAATACCGATGGCGATCAGCTTGCCGTTGACGCCGAGGCCGCCGATGACCGCGCTCATCGCTCCACCGCTCGTCACGGTTGCGAGGACGACCTTTGCGCCGCCCAGCTTGACGAGCTCTGCCGCCGCATCCTGCCTCTGGCTGTCGATGTAGTGCCGCGCGCCGAGCTCCCTCGCGAGCGCCTCCTTGTCGTTCCCTCGGGCAATCGCGACGGTCCTGAACCCCATCTTCGCGGCGAACTGAACTCCCAGATGGCCGAGACCGCCCAGCCCGAGCACTGCGACCGTCTCGCCGGCGAGCGCGCCGCTGTTCCGAAGGGCGTTGAAGGTGGTGATCCCCGCGCACATCAGAGGTCCGGCCTCCACGGCCGAGAGGCCTTCCGGGATCAGGGCCAGCGCGGCGGCGGGAACGATCACGTACCCGGCGTAGCCACCGTCGTACGTGATGCCGGGGACCTGAGGTGCGATCTGGCAGGTCACGAAGTCGCCGCGACGGCAGGAGTCGCAGTGGCCGCAGTGTCCGCCGTGCCACCCGACGCCGACCCGCTGTCCCCGTGCCCACCCGACCACGCCGGAACCCAGCGCATCGATCGTTCCCGCGATCTCGTGTCCTGGGACGCGCGGATACTGGATGCCCGGCCAGGTCCCCTCCTTGGTGAACGAGTCACTGTGGCAGATGCCGCAAGCCTCGACCCTGACGCGCACGGACCCGGGGCCGGGCTCCGGGACCTGTCGTTCGACGAGCTCCAACGGACCGTTCGGGCGTGCGACCTGCGCGACACGCATCGTGGCCATCACGCTTGCCTCCCCTCCGAGGCGCGGGCTCGTCTCGCCTCGTCGGCCGTCGACGGAGCCAGCGCGCGCCCCTCGTCGAGCTCGCGCGTGCCCTGGGTGAGTTCGCGCATGTTCGTTTCCTGCCTTCACCGCCCTGCGTTTGCAACGGCCATGCCGCGGCTGGCCGCCGCCGAACGGGACGAGCCGGATGGCACGATGCCGACGCATCCACACCCTCGTCTCGGAGGCAGGTCCGTCGGGCCTGGGCGCAGCGATCGCGCACCCTCGACGCAGGCTGATGTCACATGTCAGGCGAGGGCGAAGCGGGCAGACAGAAGGCTCGGGACCTCGTCGGGAAACGCGGCATGCTCGGGGGCGAGCCGAGGCCGGAGCGTGATCTGTCGGAGGACGTCCGCCAGTCGGGTCGAGCTCGCGGACCAGGCGTCGCGGGGCACGGCCG
>CAZLYE010000044.1:0-4657 GCA_964562865.1 uncultured Binatia bacterium (SeqCode)
TCTCCGGATCGTCGCCGCCCTGGTGACCGCGCCCACGTGGGCGCGCGACGTGGCGGTGGCGCTCACGCGCCTCCTCCCCCGGCTCGCGGGCGGCGAGGCGCCGGCGGGCGTCTACCATGTGACCAACGCCGGCGAGTGCTCGTGGTACGAGTTCGCGCGCGCCGTGCTCGACCGGGCGGGCGTGGCGGCGAGCGTCGAGCCGATCACGACCGCCGAGCTCGGGGCGCGGGCGCCCCGGCCGCGTTACTCCGTGCTGGCGAACGCGCGGCTCGCGGCGCTCGGCGAACCCCCGCTCCGCGACTGGCGCGACGCGCTGGCCGCGTACCTCGCCGGGGCGTGAGCCCCGTCACGGGGGCGGGGGCGGAGTCTCCGGCGGCCGCTCCTCGTCGTCCCGCGCGCCGCCGCGAAAGCGGATCGCCCCCGAGCGACGCGGACCGGGGACGAGCTTGCCCGTGATCGTCACGTCGACGCCGCGCGTCCCGCCGGCGAGCGTCACGACGACGGGCTCCCCCCCGGCGAACGGGAGACCGGTCGAGAACGTCGTGTGCACGCTCTGGTAGCTCTGGAACCCCGCCGGATTGGCCGGGAGGAGCGTCGTCTGGAGGAGCTCCACGGAGCAGCGCGTGCGCTGCGAGTCGGCGAGGTAGAGCGGCCCCGCCTCCTGTCCGTGGTTCGCGACCAGGACGTCCGTCACGAGGAGCGTCCGCCCCTCGGGGACGACGTACACCGTGACGCCCGGCGCGGGGTCCGTGCCCGGCTCGTGCGCGCCGACGTTGGCGGCGAACGCGCTCACGGCCTCCTCGGGCCGCTCCGCCTGCGCGTGCCCGGCGAGCAAGAGCGCCGCGAGCGCGGCGACGCTGCCCCGCACCGCGCGCCTCATATGGCGTTCCGCCCGACGGCCAGGAGCGACATGCCGAGCGGCGGATGGAACCGGCGCTCCAGGCGGAGGAGCGGGACGAGCCGGTCGTTCACTCGCGCCTGGAGCCCGGGCACGCTCCGTCGGCGGAGGAGCCGCGCGTTCAGGAACCAGCCCGGCACGCCGAGCAGGTTGAAGTAGCTCACGTGCTCGACGACGAATCCGGCCGCGGCGAGCTTCTCCTCGATCTCGGGCCGCGTGTAGCGCCGGTAGTGTCCGATCGCCTCGTCGATCGCCCCGTAGAGCTGGCGGAGCGCGGGGATGATCAGCACGACGCGTCCGTCGGGCGCCAGGACCCCGCGCATGGCGCGCAGCGCCTTCCCGTCGTCCTCGACGTGCTCCAGCACGTTCGAGCAGACGACGGTGTCGAACGACCGGGGCGCGAGGCCGTCCTCCCCGAGGTGCGCGAGGTCGAGGCCCCGTACCTCGACGTTCGGCTTGTCGGCGTACATGCGCCGCAGGAACTCGACGTACTGCGGGTCGAGGTCGGTCGCGACGAGGTGCTCGCGCGTCGCGAGGTACCGCGTCATGACGCCGGTGCCCGAGCCCACCTCGAGGACGCGGCGGCCGACGTAGGGACGGATCAGGTCCCACAGGAACGCCGTGTAGCGCCTGAGCGCCTCGACGCGCCGGAGCGTGGTGAACCCCTCGTCCTCGCGGCCGACGTCCGCCTTCACGGTGAAGCGGAGGATCGTCCACACCGCGGAGACGGCGTCCTTCCAGCCGATCTTCTTGCCCTCGGAGTACTGCCGGCCGTGGTACGAGACCGGCACCTCGTAGATGCGGCAGCGCAGCCGCGCCACCTTGGCCGTCAGCTCGGGCTCCAGCCCGAAGCGGTTCGAGCGGATCGGGATCTGCTTCAGGATCTCGGCGCGGAAGACCTTGTAGCAGGTCTCCATGTCGGTGAGGTTCAGGTTGGTGCACATGTTCGAGAGGAGCGTGAGCAGGTGGTTCGCGACCGTGTGCCAGAAGAACAGCACGCGGCGTGGACTGCCGGAGAAGCGCGAGCCGAACACCACGTCGGCGTGGCCGTCGACGATCGGCTGGATCAGGCGCGGGTACTCGGACGGGTCGTACTCGAGGTCGGCGTCCTGGATGAGCGCGATGTCGCCGGTCACGTGGCCGACGCCCGTCCGCACGGCCGCGCCCTTGCCCTGGTTCTGCTCGTGGAGGAGCAGGACGAGGCGGTTCTCGGGCGTGTCCGGCGTGGCGGCGCGGATCTCGTCGAGAAGGGCGCGCGTGCCGTCCGTCGAGCAGTCGTCGACGACGATCACCTCCTTCGGGATGGGGACCGCCATGACGCGGCGTAGCAGCGCGCGGATGGTTCCCGCCTCGTTGTAGACGGGAACGATGACGGAGAGGTACGGGCGCGGCTCCATCGACACGGGGATTCTCGCAAGCCTCGCGCGCCGCCTCAAGCCAAACGAGGACCTCCCGGCGACGTCCCCGGATCGCCGCCCCACCTTCGGAACGCCGACGGCGGTGTGGTAGATCCCCGCGACCAGTGCCCGTTCCCCCCTCCGACGCCCCGCCCGCGCGCCCCTGGACGCGGGCGGACCTCCTGGGCGTCACCACCGTCGTCGCCGCGAGCCTGCTCCTCCAGCTCCCCATCTACGACCGGTGGGTGAGCCTGATGGACGAGGGCTTCGTCCTGCAGACCGCCGCCGAGGTGATGCGCGGGAAGGTGCTCTACCGCGACGTGATCATCCCGAACCCGCTGCCCGGGTCCTTCTGGCTCCTCGGCGCACTCTTCCGGCTCTTCGGGCCGACGATCCAGGTCGCGCGGCTGCTCGTCGTGTGCCTGTTCACGGTGACCGCGGCGTGCGTCTACCGCCTCGCGCGGACGGCGCTCGCGCCCGCGGCCGCGACGGCGGCCGGGCTCCTGTTCGTCGCCTACCGCATGTGGGCCTTCCCGCACTGGCACATGGTGAGCTACTCGACCTCCGCGATCTGCTTCGCGACGCTCGCCGTGACCGCGTTCGCGGCCGGGCTCCCCGCTCCGTCCGTCTCCCGCATCGTCGTCGCGGGCCTGCTCGGCGCCTTCGCCGTCCTGTGCAAGCAGGACGCGGGAGCGGCGACGGGGCTCGGGCTCGTCGTGCTGGTCCTCCTCTTCCCGCCCGCGCGCGGGCGCGTGGCCGGCGTGGCGGCGCTCGCGGCCGGCGGTCTCGTCGTGGCGCTCCCCGCCCTCGCCTACCTCGGCGCCATGGGGGCCCTCGGCGACCTCTGGGTGCAGACCGTCGTCACCCCGCTCCGCGGCGTCCGGACCTTCGACTATCCGGGGCTGCCCTCGCCGTGGCCGCTCCTCGCCCAGGACCCGCGGCTCCGCGAGCAGATCGGGAGCTACTTCCCCGCGATCCTCGGCACGCTCTACTGGGACGCGATCAGCCTCGGCCCGCTCTATCGCACGACTGGATGGTGGGACGCTGCCGTGAAGCTCCCGTACTTCGTGCCGCCGCTCGCGCTCGTCGCGGCCGCGCTCGTCACCTGGCGGCGGCGCGCGCGCTTCGATCGCGACGTCCTCGCCGGGCGGCTCCTGCTGCTGGTGCTCGCGGCCGCGTTCCTCCTCGCGTTCAACAAGCCGCGCGACTGGGTGCACCTGATGGCGCTCTACCATCCGACGCTCATCCTCCTCGTGCTGCTCGCGTGCGACGTCGGCGCGGCCCTGCCCCGCCGCCTGCGGCCGGCGGCGCGCGGCCTCGCGGCCGTCGTCCTCGTGGCGCTCCTCGCGGGCTCGGCCCGGCTCGCGCTCGATCTCCGCCGCGAGACCGCGCACGTCCTCGACGTGCCGGGCGGGCGGATCCACGTGACGGAGGACGAGGCGCGGATCTTCTCAGACCTCCTCGGCTACGTCGAGGCGAACGTCCCGCGCGATGCGCCGCTGCCCGTCTTCCCGTACCACCCGCTGATCGCGTTCCTCGCAGGGCGCGCGACGGGCGTGAGCTCGTACATCATCTGGCCCGTGAAGCCGTATCCCGACCTCGAGGACCGGCTGATCGCGGACCTCGAGCGGCCCGAGATCGGGACGATCGTCTACAGCCTCTCGCAGTACGGGCACCTCCACCGCTTCCAGGTGAACGTGCCGCGGCTCTTCGCGTACCTCGTCGACCACTGGGAGATGGACCGGGTGTTCGCCGCCCGGAGCTGGGGCCTCGTCTTCACGGCGCTGCGCCGGCGGACCGCGCCATCCGACGCAGGGACGGTCGCCTGGCGGCTCGCGGACCACCTGGCCGACGCGGAGCTGCTCGCCCAGGCACCGGGCGCGGCGCAGCCGACGCTCGTCGCCTCGCCCGACGGGGCGGTGCGCCGCGATCTCTGGCCGCTCCGTCCGGTGATCGCGCAGCGTCCCGTGAGCGAGCCCGGCGTCTCGATCCTCCGCGTCCCGGTGCACGTCCCTCCGCACGCGCGGCTCCGCCTCGCCTACGGCATGAACCCCGACCAGTGGCTCACGTTCGCGCCGAGCGCGCTCACGTTCACGGTCGAGCTGGAGGCCGCGGACGGCGGGCCGCCCACGACGCTGCTCCACGCGCGCGTCGACCCGCAGCGCCGGGTCGAGGAGCGCCGCTGGAACGAGGCCGATCTCGACCTCGCGGCGCACGCGGGCGAGACGGTGCGGCTCGCGCTCCGCGTGAGCGCCGAGAACGCCGCCGGCGAGGTACCCGACATCGCCGGCTGGGGCGACCCGCGCCTCGTCGTCCCGTACTGACTCGACCTCCGCCAGGGGGTGGAAGCGGGGGACCGGGG
>CAZLYE010000045.1:0-8075 GCA_964562865.1 uncultured Binatia bacterium (SeqCode)
GTGCGACGTGGCCGAGACCTGCACGGGGACCTCCGGGGCATGTCCGGCCGACGGCTTCGCCCCGACGGGTACGCTCTGCCGCGCCTCGACGGCCCCATGCGACATCGCCGAGACGTGCACGGGGACCTCGATCGCGTGTCCGCCCGACCAGCTCGCTCCCGCGGGCACCGTGTGCCGTCCGGCGAGCGGGGGGTGCGACGTCGCGGAGACGTGCACGGGACTCTCGAGCAGCTGTCCCGCCGACGCGTTCGCGTCGAGCGGCACCGTCTGCCGCGCCTCCGCGGGTGCGTGCGACGTCGAGGAGACGTGCACGGGCGGCTCCGCGGCCTGCCCCGCCGACGCGTTCCTCGTCGCGGGCACGGTCTGCCGCCCCTCGGCGGGGGCCTGTGACGTGGCGGAGGCGTGCACGGGCTCGGCGGCGGCCTGCCCCGCCGATCAGTTCGTGCCGGCAGGGACGGTGTGCCGCGCCGCCGTCTCGAGCTGCGATGCCGCGGAAGCCTGCACGGGCAGCGACGCCGCCTGCCCCCAGGACGTCGGTCAGCCCGACGGGACGGCGTGCGACGACGGCAACCAGTGCACGCTCGCCGACGCCTGCCTGGGAGGCGTCTGCACCGGCACGTCGTCCGGCCTCGACTGCCCCGACAGCTTCCTCTGCTACAAGGCCAAGAGCACCGTCGCCTTCACGACCGTTTCCGGCGTGCACCTGGTGGACGCCTTCGGCGACGCCTACTTCAACGTGCTGAAGCCGCGCGGCCTCTGCATGCCCGCAGCCCTCGACGCCCTGTCCGTCGTCGGCCCCAATCGCCGGCTCGACGGCTACGCGATGAAGCCGGAGAGCCCGGCCGTCCGTCAGACGAACCTGAAGATCGTCAACCAGCTCGGGTCGCTGGTGCTCAACACCGGGAAGCCGGACGTGCTCCGCGTCCCGGGGACGCTCCCGAGCCCGCCGTCGACGGCCGATCCCAACGGATACGTCGATCACTACAAGTGCTACAAGACGTTCGTCACGCCCGGGACGCCGAAGCTGCGGTCCGGCCTGCGGGTCTCGGTGAGCGACCAGGTCATGAGCACCGCCGTCCCGTTCGCACTGAAGAAGCCTGGACACCTCTGCGTACCGGCCGACGACGACTCGCAGGGCGTGCGGGATCCGAACGTCCTCTTCCTCTGCTACACGGCGGGCCCCGCGCCGGGACAGTCGAGGGCTGCTCCCCAGCTCGGCATCCATCTGAACGACGAATTCGGTGCCCAGGTGCTGAGCACCGTGAAAGAGCTGGAGATCTGCGTGCCGTCGATCCGCGTCCCGTGACCCCGGTCGGCCACACGCGGTCGGCTGGGAGAGCCCCACTTCGTCATTCTGCTGCCGCGCGGGCGTGAGGAACCTCCTACGGGCCCGCGGGATCTCGCTGGCGTGACCCTTGCACGGCCGAGGCGCGTGCGCCGACCGAGGCTCCTCCACGTTGCGCTCGTCCTTGCAGCTCTCCTGCTCCCCTGCGCCCCTGCCGAGTCGCTCGACCCGACGTCGGCCGACTCCCTCCGCGACGTGCTGCGGATGCTCGAGGACCCCGCGGCACGCACAGGCGCCGCGAGCAGGCAGCCACCGCCCCTCGACCCGCACCTGAAGGAAGCGCTCGCCGACTCCCCCGACTTGAACCAGGAGCTCTACGAGCTGGCCGCGCAGATCTTCTCCGAGATCACGGAGGCGACGGGCGGCGACGAGAGCAAGATGGAGGAGATGGTCGCGCGCGGGAAGTCCGACCCGGCGGCGTTCGCCGCGTCGCTCAGCCCGGCCACGCGCGCACGGCTCCGGGCGCTCGCGGAGAAGATCGAGGCGCAGAAGAAGTAGCCACCGACGCGCGCGCACGGCGCGCGTCGGACGGAAGTGCGGCGGCGGGCGATCCCGCGGAGCGACGTCGGCTCCGCGGGATCGACTCCGCCGCCTTCGCAAGCGGCGCGGCTACGGCCGCGCTTCGATCACCAGATTGAACGGGGTCTCGGCCGCGCGACGGATGCGCGTGAAGCCGGCCTCCGTCAGGACCTTCCGTAGGCGCCCCTCGCCCGCCTGCGCGCCGAGCGCCAGCCCCACCTCCTGCGCGAGCGACGCCTGGGTGCAGACGAGCGTCGATACCGAGTAGTAGACGCGTCCGACCGGGTTCAGGTTGTCCTGGACTTGGTCGTGCGCGAAGGGCTCGACCAGCATCCAGGTGCCGTCGGGCGCGAGCGAGCGCCGCACGTGCCGGGCGGCACCCACCGGATCGCCCATGTCGTGCAGGCAGTCGAAGCAGGCGACGAGGTCGTAGTCGCTGCCCGGGAAGCTCTTCGCGGCCGCGACCTCGAAGCGGGCCCGGTCACCCACCCCGGCCTCACGGGCGCGCGCGCGTGCCGCCTCGATCGATACCTCGTGGTAGTCGAAGCCTACGAACGTCGAGCGGGGGAAGGCCCGCGCGAGGATGATCGTCGAGGCCCCGTGACCGCAGCCGATGTCCGCGACCTTGGCGCCGCGCTCGAGCTTCGCCCGCACGCCGTCGAGCGCGGGGATCCACTCCTTCACCAGGTGCGCGTTGTAGCCGGGCCGGAAGAAGCGCTCCACGCCGACGAAGAGGTCGGGATCGTGCTCGTGCCAGCCGAGGCCCTTGCCCGTACGGAATGCGTCGGCGACCTTGTGCGTCGCGCGCATCGCCCCGGTCATCCCCTGGAAGCCGCCGAGCACGCAGGCGGGGCTCTCCTCGTCGGTGAGCGCGACGGCGTGCGCCTCCGGGAGAATGTAGCGGCCCGTGGTCGCGTCGTAGGTGAGGTAGCCCGACGCGGCCTGCCCGGAGCACCACTCGCGCACGCAGCGCTCGTTGGTGCCCGTGCGCTTCGCCAGCTCCTCCGGGGTGGCGGGGCCGCCGGCCGCGAGCGCCTTGTAGAGCCCCAGCCGGTCCCCGATCACGACCAGGGACGCCGTGAGCGCCCCCCCGATGTCACCGAACGCCTTGTGGACGAAATCCATCACCTCTGCTTCGGTCGTTGCCATTCGAGAATCCTCCTTTAGGTTTCAGGACTTGTTGTCCGGGATGAAGGGCAATCGCGGTGCCACGATGAAGGCCTTGTGCCGCAATGAAAATGCGCCTATGCCGCAGGGCCAGATGTGGCCCTCATGACCACTTCTGGCCCCGACCACCCTACCCGGGACATTGTCGGCCAGGCGCCGGCTCTCGAGGCCCTGCGCGGTCAGATCCGCCACCTCGCCGTCTTCGACACCCCGCGGAACCCCCACGTCCCGACCGTCCTCCTCCAGGGTGAGACCGGCACCGGGAAGGGGCTCGTCGCGCGCGTCATCCACGCGAGCGGCGGGCGCGCGCCGGGCGCCTTCGTCGACGTCAACTGCGCCGCCATCCCGGAGACGATGCTCGAGGCGGAGCTCTTCGGCTTCGAGGCCGGCGCCTTCACCGACGCCCGCCGCGCCAAGCGGGGGCTCTTCGAGGCGGCCGCAGGCGGCACCCTGTTCCTCGACGAGGTGGACGCTCTCCCGCTCGTCCTCCAGGGAAAGCTCCTGAAGGCGATCGAGGAGAAGAGCATCAGGCGCCTCGGCGCCGTCGCCGCGCAGCGGGTCGACGTGAAGCTCGTCGCGGCGACCGCGAGGGACCTGCGCGAGCTGGTGGCGGCCCAGAGCTTCCGGGCGGACCTCTACCACCGGCTCGCGGTCGTCATCCTCCACGTGCCGGCGCTCCGCGAGCGCGGCGACGACGTCGTCCGCCTGGCGGAGCACTTCCTCGCCGCGCATGCCGACGCGCACGGCGTCGACACGAAGCGCCTCGGTCGCGGCGCGCACGCCTGGCTCCTGGCGCAGCGCTGGCCGGGGAACGTGCGTGAGCTGTCCCACCTGATGGAGCGCGTGACGCTCCTCTGCCCCGGGATCGACGTCGACGCCGAGACCCTCGAGGGGCTCCGGGTACCGCTGCCCGTCGCACGGGCAGACGAGCCGCGCGCGGGCGGCGGCGAGGCGAACGAGGAGGAGGCGGGTGATGACGGCGACCCCTTGGCGATCCGCGATGCGCTCGCCCGCTCCGGGGGGAACGTCGTCCGCGCGGCCCAGCTCCTCGGCATCGGGCGGAACGCGCTCCGGCACCGCATGCGGCGCCTCGGCATCGCGCGGCCGACGCTGGAGGACCTGGCGGCGCCGCGCCGCCCGGCGGCCCGCCGTGCGGCGACGCCGGAGCCGCCGGCCGTGGCACTTCCACCCCCCGCGCCGAGCTGGGAGCGGAAGCCCGTCGCCGTGCTGGCGATCGAGCTCGTGCTGCCCGAGGACGCGCCGGAGCCATGGACGGTCGCGCGGCGGTGGGAGACGATGATCGCGGAGCGGGTCGGCGGCTTCGGCGGGGTCTTCCTCTCACGCTCGCCGGCCCGGATGACGGCCGTGTTCGGCGTGCCGCGTGCACTCGAGCAGCTCCCGCAGCGGGCGGTGCAGGCCGCGCTCGCGATCCAGCGTGGCCTCGGCGATGCGCCGCGGGCCGAGCTCCGCATGGCGGTCCATCTGGGGACGGTGCAGGTCGACACCACGGCGCCCGACCCCGCCGCCGGTCTCCTCGCCGTCGGTGACACGCTGGCGCTCCCCGAACGGCTGCTGGGGCACGCGGGCGCCGGCGATATCCTCGTGTCGGCCCCGGTCTCGCGGCGGGTGGAGGCGCTCTGCGAGCTCCGCCCGCGCGAGCTCCGCGTCGGCGAGTCGACGGTACACGCCGCCACGGTCACCGGACGCCGGCCGCGGTCGAGCGTCACCGTGGCGAGCGACGAGAGCCGCTTCGTCGGTCGCGAGCGGGAGCTCGGGCTCCTCCGCGAGAGCTTCGACGCCGCGGACGGTCGGAGCGGCCAGGTGGTGTTCGTCGTCGGCGAGGCGGGCATGGGGAAGTCGCGCCTCCACGCCGAGTTCCGCCGGCGCCTCGGCGCGACGCCGCATCTCTGGCTGGAGGGACGCTGCGCGTCCTACGGGACGACGACGGCGTTCCTGCCCGTGATCGACGCGCTCCGACGCTTCTTCGGGATCGACGACCGCGACGACGACGCGAGCGCGGGCGCCAAGGTCGACCGCGCCGTGATGGCGCTGGGCGCGGACCTCGCCTGGATCCTGTCCTTCGTGCGGCAGGTGCTGGCGCTCGACCCGGGTGATGCGGCAGTCGCGGCCCTCGACTCGGCGAGCCGGCGGAGCGAGATGTTCCGCGCCCTGAAGGCCCTCACGCTCCGGCTGGCCGAGACCCGCCCGCTGGTGCTGGTCGTCGAGGACCTCCACTGGATCGACCCGGCGTCGGAGGAGTACCTGGCCTTCATCGCCGACGTGGTCCCGACGACGCGGGCGCTGCTCGTGTGCTCGCACCGGCCGGGCTACAGCCACCCGTTCGGCGATCGCAGCTACCACGTGCGCGTCTCGCTGCGTGCGCTCTCGTCGGGCGAGACGGCGGCGATGACCGCGTCGCTCCTCGGCGACGCCGAGGCGCCGCCCGAGGTGTGGGCGCTCATCGCCACCAAGGCCGAGGGCAATCCGTTCTTCGTCGAGGAGGTGACCCGTTCGCTGATCGAGGACGGTACGCTCCGGCGCGAAGACGGGCGCGTCGTCTTGACGCGGGACCTCGCCGAGATCGCCGTCCCGGGGACGATCCACGACGTGCTTGCCGCGCGGCTCGACCGGCTCGCCGACGACGCGCGCCAGGCGATCCAGGTGGCCAGCGTCATCGGCCGCGAGTTCGCGCTCCGTCTCCTCGAGCGCATCACCGAAGCGGGCGAGCACGTACGGACGCAGGTCGAGGAGCTGCGCTCCCTCGAGCTCATCTACGAGAAGGCCACGCACCCCGAGCTGGCCTACATGTTCAAGCACGCGCTCACGCACGACGTCGCCTACGGGAGCGTGCTCCGTGACCGTCGCCAGCAGCTCCATCGCACGATCGGTCTCGCCATCGAGGAGCTCTACGAGGACCGTCTCGCCGAGTTCTACGAGACGCTCGCGCACCACTTCGACCGTGCCGAGGAGTGGGAGCGGGCGTTGCTCTACCACGAGCGCGCCGCCGAGAAGGCTGCGGAGAACTTCGCCAACCGGGCGGTGATCGCCCACTGCCGGCGGGCGCTCGCGATCGCCGATCGGCCGGGCGTCGCGGTCCCCGACGAACGGCGGCAGGCGCTCGAGGAGCGACTCGGCCTGGCGAGCTTCTACGTGAGCGAGTTCGCGGCCTCGGGGGAGGCCTTCGGACGTGCGGCGGACCGGAGCGCCGAGCCCGTGAACCGCGGCGTCAACCTCTTCTTCTCCGGCTTCAGCCACTTCTGGAGCCACGACTACGAGCGATCGCGCGCGGCGGGGGCGACGGCCGCAGAGCTCGCGGCGCGACACGGGCTGCCGGTCGTGGACGGTCTCGCGACCTTCCTCCGGGCGTTCGACCTCGGGGTGTGCGGGGACCTCGAGGCGAACGAGCGCCTGACGGCGGAGGCGTTCCGGACGATTGAGCGGACGGGGAACGAGGCCGCCCTCGGTCTCCTGCGCTGGGGCATCGCCCTGGCCGCGGAATGGACGGGTGACTACCGGCGTTCGATCGCGCTCAGTGAGCAGGTGATCGCCGTCGGGCGGAAGCTCCGGCTGGTGCACCTGGTCGTCTGGCCGGGATGGTTCCTCGGCAAGGCCGCGTGCTGCCTCGGCGACTACGGGGCAGCCATCCAGCAGCTGACGGAGGCGGCGGAGGTGTGCGAGCGGATCGGCGACCGCGCCTGGAACAGCCGCCTCCTCAACACGATCGGCTGGTGCCTCGCCGAGGTGGGACACCACGCGCGGGCGCGGGAGTACAACGAGCGGGCCGCGGCGATCGCGCGCGACATCGGCGACCCGGAGATCGTCAACAACTCCGAGATCAATCTGGCGGCGAACCACCTGGCGCAGGGTGACCTCGATCGCGCCCGGGAGTACCTCGACCCGATCATCGCTTCGCTCGCGCGTCCCGGCGACCCGTGGATGCGGTGGCGGTACCGCCTCCACGCGCTCGACGTGGCCGGACGGCTGGCGCTGGTGCAGCGCGAGCCGGAGCGGGCGAGGACGCTCGCCGACGAGGAGGCCGCGGGCGCGCGGCAGCATCGCGCGCCGAAGATCGAGGCGCGGGCGCTCGTGCTCGGCGGGGAGGCCCTGCTCACGATGGACCGGCGGGACGAGGCCCGCGGGGCGCTGACGGCCGCGATGCGGATCGCGGAAAGGATCGGCTACCCGCACGCGGTGCGCGACGCGCTGGCCGTTTTGGCCGAGGTGGCGCGCCGGGCGGGCGACGCGGCGGAGGCGGGCCGGTGTGGGGCGCGCCACCGGACGATGGTCGCCGCGCTGCCGTCCAACCTCTGACGCGGTTTGCACGGCACGCGCGCGTCGCATAAGCCATCGCCGCGGCGATGGCGCTCTGGCGTGGCGAGATCGGGCGTCGCGCGGTCGTGCGCGGCCTCGGGGTCGGTGCCGTCCTCGTCGTCGTCGGACCGACGGCGCTGCGCGCGGCCGTCCGACCGTCCGCGGCGCCGGCTCCCGCCGGCGGCGGCCGGTTTCTCACGGCAGCGGAGCTCGACACGCTCCGCGCGATCACCGGCCGCCTGCTGCCCGGACCACCCGAGGATCCCGATCCGGGCGCGATCGAGGCAGGCTGCGCGGAGGCGATCGACGCGCTCCTCGGGGCGTTCACCTTCGACCCGCCGCTGATCCATGCCGGCGGACCGTTCTCGGACCGGGCCGGCGCGCGCCGCGACGACATGGCGCAGTTCGTGCCGCTCGATGCGCTCGCCGAGCTCGGCTGGCGCATCCGGCTCGAGGGCTCGCAGGGCCGCCTGGAGCGGAGCTTCGCGGGTGAGGTGATCGGCCTGCAGCAGCAGTACCGCGACGGTCTCGCGGCACTCCCCGGCTTCGTCGACGCATCGCCCGCCGAGCAGGACGCGCTGCTCGGCGCGCCCGCCGCGGCCGACTTCGTGTCGATGGTCCTCGCCGACACGCTCGACGTCATGTACGGGCCGCCCGAGTACGGCGGCAACCACGGGCTCGTCGGCTGGACGGCGACCGGCTGGCCCGGCGACGTGCAGCCGCGCGGCTACAC
>CAZLYE010000046.1:0-3866 GCA_964562865.1 uncultured Binatia bacterium (SeqCode)
GCGAGCTCGAAGCCGCGATCAAGCGGTACCTCGCGGTCACCAACGAGAGCCCGAAACCGTTCGTGTGGACCAAGACCGCCGATGAAATCCTCGAATCAGTCGCCCGGTTTTGTCGGCGAACTTCGGACTCGGGACACTAGCTAGCCGCGCGCGATACGCCCGACCAGGTCGGCGTCGGTCGGGAACGCGAGCGGGGGCGGCGCCGCCGGGTCGAACCAGCCGACGGCGACGGCGTCGTCGCCGGCCACGGGTCGCGCCCCCGGATCGGCGAGCGTCGCGGCGAACCAGATCCCGACCGTCGGCTTCTCGGAGTCGTGGAAGTTCGACGCCACCTGGACGGAGTCGCCGATGACGACGTCCACGCCGGCCTCCTCGCGCGCCTCGCGTGCCGCGGCCTCACGCACGTCCTCGCCCCACTCGACGAAGCCGCACGGGAAGCACCACTTGCCCGCGCCGAACTGCCCCGGCGCGCGCTGCACGAGCAGGACGCGCCCGCCGGCGTCGCGGATGACGGACGCGGCCCCGACACCCGGGTTCGCGAAGAACGTGAAGCCACAGGCCGGGCACGACGGACGCGGGATGCCGCTCCGCGCGACGCGGACGATGGGCGATCGGCACCGCGGGCAGACGATCCAGTCGTCGCCCGGTCGCGTCGGGTGCCGCGAACGGGCAGCTCGGGGCCGGTCCACGATCGCTCTCCGCTCTCGGCGGGCTTCGTCCCATGCCATCCGTGAACCGTCAAGCGCGAGGGAATGGGCGGGCGTCGATCCCGAGGGGGATGACCGCTATGCAACGCCCGTGTCGGGGTCGGAGGTCCGCGGGCAGCGGAAGCCGCAACGCAAGGCGGAGGTGCTCTCGGCCTTCGTCGACTACCTCCTGAAGACCGGGATGCACGACCTCTCGCTCCGCCCGGCCGCGGCGGCGCTGCGCACGAGCCCCCGCATGCTCGTGCACTACTTCGGCTCGAAGCAGGGCCTGCTGCTCGCGGCGATCGCGGAGGTCCGGGCGCGGAGCGAGCGCGGTTCGCCCGGGACATCCGCCGCCGGCGGTTCGGCGGATCGGTCGCCCGCGACGTCTGGGTGATGTGGCGGTGGTTCTCGGGAAGGGCGCGCGCCCCGTACCTCCGTCTCTTCTACGAGCTCTACGCGCGGGCAGCGAGCCGGCCGAAGACGTTCCGGGCCTTCGTCGACCTCATCAGCGAGGACTACCTCCAGCTGATGGAGGAGGGTCTCGTCAGCTGGGGGTTCACCCGCACCGAAGCGAAGGCCCACGCGACGCTCTACCTCGCCGCGTTCCGCGGGCTCCTGCTCGACCTCCTTACGACCGGTGAGCGAACGCGGGTCGACGCGGCGGTGAAGGTGCTCGCCGCCGACCTCGAGCGCGCGCTCCTCGAACGCGGGCCGGGCCTGCAGACCGCCCATCCCACCCCCGCGCATGCGGGGATCGAGTCGGGACGGCGCTAGCCGAGGTGCGCGCCGCCGTCCACGTAGAAGACGTGGCCGGTGACGAACCGCGAGTCGTCGGTCGCGAGGAAGAGCGCGACCGGGGCGATGTCCGTCTCCGGGTCGCCCAGCCGCCCGATGGGGCGCGACGCCATCGCCTTCGCGAAGGCCTCGGGCTCGCGCGCGGCCCAGTCCTGCCCGCGCTTGGTCCACGCGCCCGGCGCGATCGCGTTCGCCGTGATGCCCTGGCGACCCCACTCGCGTGCCGCGGTCCGCGTGAGGGCCATGATGCCGGCCTTCGCCGCGTTGTACTCGCCGAGGCCGGCGTCGCCGCGGTCGGCGGCGAGCGACACCATGTTGACGATCCGCCCCCAGCCGCGCTGGGCCATGTGGGGGCGTACGGCGTTCATCGCCCACCACGTGCCCTTGACGCCGCTCGTCCAGGACAGGTCGAACTGCTCCTCGGGGATCGCCTCCAGCGGGGCGCGTGCGCCGAAGCCGTGCGCGTTGTTCACGAGGACGTCCGCGCTGCCCCAGCGACCGACGGTCTCCTCGACCATCCGCTCGACGTCGGCCTTCCGACCGACGTCGGCGGCGAGGGCGAACGCCTCGCCGCCCGCGTCCCGGATCTCCTGCGCCGTGCGCTCGCCGCGGTGCGCCTTCAGCTCCGCGACGCAGACGCGTGCCCCTTCGCGCGCGAACACGAGGGCGATGCCGCGGCCGATGCCCTGGCCCGCGCCGGTGACGATCGCGACCCTGCCGGCGAGCCGGCCGGAGCCTAGTCGAGCCAGCGATTCAGCGCCCAGGTGCGCCACTCGTTGGTGATGATCGTGTGCTCGACGGCGCGCCGGACCCGGCGCTGCACGTCGGCGGTCACGCAGGCGCGCTGCATGAGCTCGAGCGCCTTGTCGCCGTGCTCCTGCTCGGCGTAGGCGTGCACCTCGAGGTCCTTCACCCGGACGTTGTAGTGCTTGTAGAGGCCCTCGTAGAGGGTCTTCGCGTAGCCGCTCATGCCGGCGACGCGCTCGCGTGCGTAGCCGAACGCCGCGAGACCCTCCTCGTAGGAGCGGCGCACGTAGTAGAGCATCGTGTACACGGAGCCGATCGTCTCGGGCATCGGGACGTATGCCTTCAGCTCCTCGTCGGGGATGCCGAGCGCCCGCGTGTACTCGACCTTCATCAGGACGTGGTTCGGGTCGCGGAGGAAGCCGCACTCGTCGGCGAAGTTCTGGGTCCAGTGCGCGTAGTGCTCGGAGTCGTCGAGCGTGAAGGCGTCGGCGTCGGGAGCGTTGGCGATCAGCAGCGGGAACTCGGGGGTCATCCAGAGGCCCAGGTAGTAGAGCTCCATCGCGTAGCGCTTGACGACGTCGAAGCTCGCCGTGCCACTTCCGATCGCCGGGATGACCTTGTTCGACCGATACGGGTTGTGATCGGCGATGAAGCGGTCGAGCTGGGCGAGGAACTCGTCGACGGGCAGCGCGGTCGCCGGCTGGCGCCCGCGCTTGATGACGTCCTTGAATGCGCTCGGCGTGGCCATCCGTCTCCCTCGTTTGAACGGGCGCGGCGAATGTAGGAGCATCCCTCCGTGGGTGTCAACACGCCGCTCCCGCTCGCCGGCGTGCGCATCCTCGCCTTCACGCAGCTCGGCGCGGGTCCGTACGCCATGATCTTCCTGTCGGACCTCGGCGCGGACGTCGTGAAGATCGAAGACCCGACGACCGGCGGCGACGAGGCGCGCACCGTGCCGCCCTTCAACGATCCCGCGGCCCGGGACGGCCTCTACTACCAGTCGCTCAACCGCGGCGCGCGCAGCCTGACCCTCAACCTGCGGACGCCGGAGGGTCGCGACGTCCTCCAGCGTCTCGTGGGCCGCGCCGACGCCGTCTACAACAACATGCGCGGCGACCTGCCCGCGAAGCTCGGGCTCGACTACGCCGCGCTCGGGAGGGTCAACCCGAAGGTCGTCTGCTGCTCGCTCTCCGGCTTCGGACGGACCGGCCCGCGCCGCGGCGACCCGGGCTACGACTACCTCCTGCAGGCCTACGCCGGCTTCATGAGCGTCTCCGGGGAGCCGGACGCGCCGCCCACGAAGTGCGGAGTCTCGATCGTCGACTTCTCGGGCGGCATCCTCTCCGCTCTGGCGTTGATGGTCGGGCTCCATCGCGCCCGCACGACGGGGATCGGCTGCGACGTCGACGTGTCGCTCCTCGACACGGCCGTCTCGATGCTGAACTACCTCGCGATCTGGACCCTGAACCGCGACTGGCGGCCCCAGCGTCTGCCCGGCGGAGCGCACCAGAGCCTCGTCCCGAGCCAGAGCTTCCAGACGCGCGACGGCTGGATCGTCATCATGTGCATGAAGGAGAAGTTCTGGGAGCGCCTGGTGGAGCGCATGGGCCGCGGCGAGCTCGGCCAGGACCCCCG
>CAZLYE010000047.1:0-2620 GCA_964562865.1 uncultured Binatia bacterium (SeqCode)
GGAAGATCGCGCGAAATCGGTCGCCGAGCCCGCGCAGGTAGCTCACATCGGGGATCGCGACGTCGATGCCCGGCATCTGCTCGTCCGGGAACATGACGCCGCAGTCGACGGCGATGGCCGTGTCGCCGTGCTCGAGCACGAGGAGGTTGAGACCGATCTCGCCGAGCCCCCCGAGCGGGATCACGCGCAGCGGGGCCGCGGCGCCGTTGCCACCACTCATAGTGCGGCCGCGGCCACTCCTCCGGCGCCCGCCGGCCGGGAGCCGAGGTTCGCGAGCATGAACGCGCGCACGCGCTCGACGAGCTCGTCGCGGTCGACGCCCTCGACGGCGATCGGCTCGCCGATGATCACCTCGATCTCCCCCGACGCCGGCTGCCACGAGCCCCGCGGCAGGATCTCGCGGCTGCCGCGGACCGCGATCGGGACGATCGGGAAGCCCGTCTCGACCGCCAGCATGAAGCCGCCCTTCTTGAAGGGGAGGAGCGCCTGGTCGGCCGGCGACCGCGTGCCCTCGGGGAAGATCATCACCGAGACGCCGTCCTCCATCTTGGAGCGCGCCGCGCGCAGGCTCGCCACCGACTGATGGTGGTTGCTCCGGTCGATGATGATGTGGCCGGTGTGCTTGAGCGCCCACCCGAACACCGGGACCCGCGTCAGCTCGACCTTCGCCACCCAGCGGAGCTGGAACTCGCCCAGCGCGACCACCACCGCGAGGATGTCGAACTGGCTCCGGTGGTTCGACATGAAGACGTAGGCGGCCGACGGGTCGAGCGGCGCCAGGCGGCGGGCGCGCACGCGCACTCCGTAGAGGAGGAGGTTCAACCGCACCCAGAGCTGGCAGATGCGGTACGCGGCGCGCTGGTCGAAGACCGCGACGGCGGCGGCGGTGGGGGCGATCACGACGGTGTGGATCGCGACGATGGCGAACTTCAGGGCGGAAAGAAGGACCAGGGCCGCGCTCCCTACCTCCCCGCCACGCGCCTCATCCCGCGAGATTGCTGGCACGATGAACCGGGCGAGATTACCGGGCGGCCCCCGCCGAAGTCAATGTAGAGTACGCGCGGACCACAATCCGCCAGCCGCCGTTGACTTGTCGGGAACGGACCGCCTATCGTCGCGCTCCACGGAGGGCGGGCGATGTCGCTGAACAAGGTGATGCTGATCGGCAATCTCGGGAAGGATCCGGAGGTCCGCTTCACGGGGACGGGACGCGCGGTCGCGCGCTTCCCGCTCGCGACCAGCGAGGTGTGGAACGACGCCGAGGGGCAGCGCCAGGAGCGCACCGAGTGGCACAACGTCGTGGTGTGGGGAAAGCAGGCCGAGACGTGCGGCCAGTACCTCGCGAAGGGGCGCCAGGTGTTCGTCGAGGGCTCGATCCGCACCCGCCAGTACGACGACAAGGAAGGCAACCGCCGCTACATCACCGAGGTGATCGGGCAGCGTGTGCAGTTTCTCGGCGGTGGCGGCGGCCGCGGCGCCGACGTACGGGGCGCCACCGCAACGGACGACGCGCCTCCTGGGCCGCCGGCGGCTGCCGAGGACGACGACATCCCGTTCTGAACGGGCTCACCAGCTTCCCTCCTCGGCCATGCTCGCCCAGCGCCCGCGGCCGACCACCACGTGGTCGAGGACGCGGATGCCGACCAGCTCGCCCACCTGTCGCAGCCGCTGCGTGATCGCCTGATCCTCTGCCGACGGCGTCGGGTCGCCGCTCGGATGGTTGTGCACGAGGATGAGCGCGGCCGCCGCGTCGCGGATGGCGGGGGCGAACACCTCGCGTGGATGGACGAGCGCCGCGGTGAGCGATCCCTCGGACACCCGGACCTCGCCCTGGACGCGGTTCTTCCCGTCGAGCAGGAGGACGTAGAACACCTCGCGCTCGAGCTGCGGGAGCCGGCCCCGGAAGTGGCCGTAGACGGCCGAGGCGTCACGCAGCGGGCTTCCGGCGGAGAGCGGAGCCGCCGTCGCGCGCCGGCCGAGCTCGAGCGCCGCCCGCACCGTCGCCGCACGGCGCGGCCAGAGCCGGCCGAGCGCGGCACACGTCCCGCGGTCGAGACGATCGAGCCGCGCGACGCCGCCGGCGGCGCCGAGCACGCGCTCGGCGAGCGCGAGGCCCGCGCCCGTGTCCGCGCCCCCGTCGAGCACGAGCCCGAGCAGCTCGGCGTCGGAGCAGTGCGCGCCGCCCCCCGCGAGGAGCCGGCCCCGCGCGCCGCCACGGTGCGGCGGCGGATCCGGCGACGCCTGCGCTGAGCGCTCCACGGCGTCCGGCGATAGCAGCGGCGCCGCGCCGCCGCGATACCTAGGCGCGGAGCAGCAGCACCTTCAGGTACTCGCCCTCGCGATGGGCAAGCGCGACCGGATGGTCGGGCGGGTGGCCCCACTCCGCCACCACCTGAGCCACGCGGCCCGCGTCCGCGGCCGCCGACGCCACGACCTCGTGGAAGTCGGCCCGGGAGAGGTGCTGCGAGCACGAGGACGTGAGGAGGAGCCCGCCCGGCGCGAGACGCCGCAAGGCCTGCAGGTTCACGTCCCGGTAGCCGCGGAGGCCCGCGGTGAGATCCCGCCGGCGGCGGACGAACGGCGGCGGGTCGAGCGCGACGACGTCGAAGCGGTCGGTGCC
>CAZLYE010000048.1:0-2807 GCA_964562865.1 uncultured Binatia bacterium (SeqCode)
CGTGGCGCTCGTCGGCGTGGGCTTCGTGCTCCTCGTCGTGCCGGGCATCATCGTCGCGACGCGGCTCTCGTTCGTCCCGTTCCTCGTCGTCGACGAGCACCTCGACGCCGTGAGCGCCGTCGAGGAGAGCTGGCGACGCACACGGGGTCACGCCGGGACGATCTTCCTCGTCTGGCTCCTCGGGATCCCGGTCGCCATCGGCGGGCTCGCGCTCCTCGGGGTCGGGATCGTTCCTGCGATGATGTGGATCCACCTGGCATTCGCCACGCTGTTCGCGGCCGTCACCGCGACCGAGACGCGCGTGACCTCCCCGGGCGGTCTCGCGACGAGCGAAGCGTAGTCGGCCGCCGATTCCCACGGCTGCGAAATCCCCACGCCGCCCGGACCGCGAACGACGTCGGCAGCGACGGCACGGCCCTTGCTCCGCCATCTCCGCATGGGCCGGGACCTCATCACCGTCCTCCTCCTCGGCGCGCTCGGCGGGGTCATGCTCTGGTCGCTCCTCGCCTTCCAGCGCTGGCTGGACGCGTTCCGCGTCGTGCGGCGGCGCGTCGGCTGCCCGGTGCACGGGACGGCCGCCGACGTCGACTTCCTCGTCGACGCGACCGGGCCGGTCGTCTACCGCGACGTCGTGGACTGCTCGCTCCTCCCCCCGGGGCGCGGGGTGGAGTGCGGGAAGGTGTGCCGCTCGATCTCCGTCGCGCCCTTCGGGGAGGACGTCGCCGAGCCCGCGGTCCGCGCGCGCTGACGGCCGCTACTTCGGCTCGGGCCGCGCGCAGACCGCATTCACGGCCCGCCGGACGGTGAGTTCGTACTTCGCGTCCTCGCCATGCTCCGCATGCGCGCGGTCGATCGAGTCGTCGACGTCCTTCTTCCGCGCCGCCTCGCAGGCAGCCTCGCTGTCGAAGCCGGCGACGCTCCGCCACTCCGCGAGCGGGGCCGCCGGGAGAAGACGCCAGCCCCGCGGATAGCTCTCGTCCCGGACCTCCGGCGGGTGGAGCAGCACCCACGCCGGGGCCCGGTGGCACGCCGCAGCCCCCGCCAGCGAGGCGACGAGCACGAGCAGGGGCGCAGGAGCGGGCCGGATGCGGTTCGATACACCCGCCGGGCCGGCGCTGCCAGCGCGCGCGGACCGCTGCGGGTCCCGCGCGCTACGGGCGCGGCCACGCGGTGGCATGCTCCTCGACGGCGTGGAGGAGCACGTCGGCGTCGATCGGCTTCTCCAGCACCGCGGGCGCGTGGAGCGATCGCGCCACCTCCTGCGCGTCGGGTCGCGCCGAGAAGATGACGACGGGGATCGAGGCGAGGCGCCGGTGGCGAAGCTGGATCAGGCGAAACTGCTCCCCGTTCATCTCCGGCATCGAGAGGTCGAGCAGGATCATGCGTGGATGAAGGCCGTGCTGGAGGAGATCGAACGCCTGGCGTCCGTCCGCCACGCCCACCGCCTCGTAGCCGCTCGACTCGAGCAGCAGCACGACCGCGCAGCAGAGGTCCGCGTCGTCCTCCACCACGAGGACCGGATGATGCTCGCTCTCCACGCCGCGACTGTCGCATGCCCGTCTCTCGCGACCCAATCACGCCGGGAGGCGAGTCAACGGCCCGAGGGAACGGGCCGAGCATCCGCGCCGTCGTCGCGAAGGAGCACCCCGAAGGCGGCGGGCGCCGGTCGGCCTCGGGAACGTCGGCGCGGGCGTGCGGTCTTGACGGCCGGCGCGTTCAATGCCACGAATGCCGAACTATTCGGTTTGCGAAGCGATGAAGGGTCGGGTCGGCGAGCTGGCACGTTTCATCGAGCGGCTCTCCACGCACTTCAAGGAGACGGACATGGTGTCCGCGAGCCGTCTGGAGGTGTCGGATCGGGAGCTGACGCTCCTCCGGACGCTCGTCGCCGACGGCCCGATGATCACGAAGGAGCTCGGCGGGCGGTTCCGGGTGCCGGTGAGCACCATGACGGGCCTCGTCGACCGGATGGAGGAGAAGGGGCTCGTGCGCCGGGCTCCCGGACGTCGCGACCGACGGTCGATTGAGCTCGAGGCGACGGCGGCCGGCAAGCTGGCGCTCCGGCAGCACACGCGCGGCATCGAGGCGATCGCGCGGGGCATGCTCCGCGCGCTCCCCGCGCGCGACCAGCGCACCCTCATCACGATCCTGCGACGCGTGCTCGGCCGCGAAACGTCTTCACGAGAGAGGAGGCTCGGATGAAGCCCACACTGGTGACGGGCGCCAACGGACACGTCGGCAACAACCTCTGCCGGCAGCTGCTCGCGCGGGGCGACCGCGTGCGTGCCATGATCCGCCCGAACGCCGACCCGGCACCACTCGCCGGCCTCGACGTCGAGATCGTACGCGGCGACATCATGGACCCGGCGACGACGGGGCGCGCCGTCGACGGCTGCGGCCGGGTCTACCACACCGCGGCGGGCTTCCTCATGTGGTCCCGCGACCCGGAGCGGGACATCATCCGCCCGAGCGTCGACGGCACGCGCACCGTGATGGAGGCCGCTGCGCGGGCCGGCGTGGAGAAGGTCGTCTACACGAGCTCCTCGGGGACGATCGGACACGACGGCACGCCCGAGCGCCCGCTCGACGAGACGCACTCCAACACCGACCCGCACACCCACTATCTCCGCGGCAAGATCGCCGCGGAGGAGGCGGCGTTCGCGATTGCGCGCCGGACGGGCCTCGCGATGACTTCGATCCATCCCGGTCTGATCCTCGGGCCGCGCTTCTGGAAGGCGAGCGAGTCCGTCGCGCAGATCGTGCAGTTCGTGAACCAGGGCGCACCGGTGTACTTCGACGGCGGCTTC
>CAZLYE010000049.1:0-5425 GCA_964562865.1 uncultured Binatia bacterium (SeqCode)
AGCCGGGCGAGCGAGCCGCCGCCCGCGCCGACCGTGTGGATGTCGATCGCCGGCACGCGGACGGGCAGCCCGGCGATCGCGGTCTCGGTCCGGTACGCGACGCCGCCGTCGACCAGGCTCACGTCGGCCGACGTTCCGCCCATGTCGAGCGTGACGATCCGCCGGATGCCGGCGCGCCCGGCGCGATCCGCGGCGCCGACGACGCCGCCCGCAGGCCCGGAGAGGATCGTCCGCACGGGCTCGGCGCACGCGAGCGCGGCGCCAACGAGCCCGCCACTCGACTGCATCACGCGGAGCCGCCCGGGCACCGCGGCCGCGAGGGCTCGCACGTGGTGCACCATCGCGGGCGCCACGTAGGCGTTCACGACCGTCGTCGCGACGCGCTCGTACTCGCGGTATTCGCGCAGCAGGCGGTGCGACAGCGTTACGTGCAGACCGCGGCCGAGCGCACGTCCGAGGCGTGCCTCGTGCACGGGCGTGGCATAGCTGTGGAGAAGGCAAACGGCGACGGCCGGCGCGCCGGTCCGTGCGACGGCCGCGACCACGCGCGCGATCTCGCTCGGACGCAGCGGCATCTCGATCGCGCCGTCGGCGAGCACGCGCTCTCGGACACCGATCCGACGAGCGCGGGGAACCAGCGGAGCGGGGCGTCGCGGCTCGAGCGCATAGATGAGCGGACGGACCTGCCGGCCGATCTCCAGCACGTCCTCGAAGCCCGCCGTGGTGAGGAGCACGACGCCGGCGCCCCGGCGTTCGAGGAGCGCGTTGGTCGCGACCGTGGAACCGTAGTGGAGGCGTCGCGCGCCCCCGAGCGCCGCCAGCCCCGCGCGCACGGCCGCCGCGGGATCGCGCGGTGTCGAGCGGACCTTCAGCACGCGCAGCCGGTTCCCGACCAGCGCGACCAGGTCGGTGAACGTGCCGCCGGTATCGACCCCGACGACGGCGGCGCGCGGCGTCAGGATGCCGGCTTCTCGCCCGTGCTGCTCGGGGCCGGCTTCGTCTCGGACTTGGTCTCGGACTTCGATTCGGACTTGGTCTCGGACTTGGTCGTCGAGTCGCTGCCGGCGACGGCGTCCTTCTTCCCGCCGTTCCCGCCGCCCGCGCGGGCGTAGTCGGTCATGTACCACCCGCTTCCCTTCAGCTGGAAGCTCGTGCTCGAGATCAGCCGCCGGACCTTCCGCCGGCACTTCGGGCAGCGCGCGAGGGGCGGGTCGGTGATGCGCTGCATCTCCTCGAAGTCACCGCAGTGCTCGCACCGGTACTCGTAGATCGGCATCGGCCGTCAATTATGCCCCGCTGCGGTGTCGACGGAAAGTACGGGCGCAAGCCGCGTCCACGCTTCCTCCACCGAGAGGCCATGCACCCGGACGCGCTTCTGCCGCCCCCCGGCGCCACCCTCGAGCTCGACGTCGCCCCGCCGCACGCCGAGGGCCCCCGCGAGTACCGCGATGAGCTCGCGATTGGCCGCGCCGCCCGCGGGCACGGCGGTGACGCGGACGCCGAGCGCGTCGCCGTGCAGTCCGTCCACACCCGATCGCGACGCCCGCGGCCGGACCCAGACGGTCAGCACGCACCCGTCGTCGCGCGGCCGGAGCCACGCGGGCTCATCCGCCATGGCCGACGATGCCGGTGCTGATCTCGAACGCGAGGCGGAAGAGGCTCGGCACCAGGACCATCCTGACGAACTGGATGGCGAGCATCAGGATCAACGGCGAGAAGTCGATCCCGCCCGCGAACACGAACGGCAGCCTCCGCCTGATCTGGTAGAGCACGGGCTCGGTGACGGAGTAGAGGAAGCGGACGATCGGGTTCCGCGGGTCGGGATTCACCCACGACAGCAGCGCGGAGATGATCACCATCCAGAGGTAGAGCCAGAGAAGGTTGTCGAGGATCGTGGCGACCGCCACGATGACCTGGCGGAGGACGAACTGCGGCATCGGGTGCTAGGCGACCGCCAGCTCGCGCGCCCGCCGCGTCGCGGCCTCGACGGCCGCGATGACCGCGTCGCGGAAGTGGTGCGTCTCGAGCGTGCCGAGCCCCGCCTGCGTCGTGCCGCCCGGTGACACGACCATGTCGCGCAGCTCGCGCGACGTGAGCCCGCTCTCGGAGAGCATGGCGGCCGCGCCGCCGATCGTCGCGTGGGCGAGCTGCGCTGCGAGGTTCTGCGGGAGACCGCCCCGGACGCCGCCCTCGATCAGGCACTCCGCGAACAGGTAGACGAACGCGGGTCCGCTCCCGGAGAGCGCCGTCACGGCGTCGAGCAGGTCCTCGCCCGTGATCGAGACCGCATCCCCCACCGCCTTGAACAGCTTGAGCGCGTGCTTCAAGTCCTGGGGCGTCGCCTTCGTCCCGGCGACCGCCACGGAGATCGCCCGGCCCACGAGCGCCGGCGTGTTTGGCATGACACGGACCACGCGCGCCTGTCCTCCGAGCCCGGCCTCGAGCCGTCTCAGCGGGAAGCCCGCCGCGATCGAGATGAAGAGCTTTCGCGGGTTCACCTCGGGCCGGATCTCGTCGAGCACGGCGGCCATGTTCTGCGGCTTCACGGCGAGGATGATGGTCTGCGACTGCTTTACGAGCGCCCGGTTCTCGCGCGTCACCTCGATTCGGTGCACGCGCTTCAGACGCCGCAGCTGGACGTCGACCGGATCGCTCGCCCAGATGTCCTCCGCATCGTACTGCCCAGCGCGCAGGAGCCCGCGGATGAGGGCACCTGCCATGTTCCCGGCCCCGACGAAGCCGATCTTCTTCATGAACCCTCTCCTCCCGTGGAAGAGCCGGGCCGGCTCGCGCCGAGACCACGAGCTCCAAAGAGCGCGCGTCCGAGTCGGAGCAGCGTCGCGCCCTCCTCGACCGCAACCGTGAAATCGCTACTCATTCCCATAGACAGGTGGGGCAGTTCAACCCCGAGGCGGTCCTGGGTACGGTCGCGCACCTCCCGGAGGCGCCGGAAGAAGGGCCGGGAATCGCCCGGCACGGCCGGCGCCGGGGGCATAGTCATGAGGCCGTCCAGGGCGAGCGACGGCTCCGCCAGGATGCGGCGGGCCAGGTCCTCCACGGCCTCCGGGAGCACCCCGCGCTTCGTCGCCTCCGCCGCCACGTTCACCTGGATGAGGACGGGCAGGCGGCGGCCGACGCGCGCCGCCTCGCGCGCGAGCGCGCCCGCCAGTGCCGCGGAATCGACCGTGTGGACGCGGTCGAAGACGCCGAGCGCCGCCCGGACCTTGTTCCGCTGGAGCCCGCCGATCAGGTGCCAGACGGCGGGCGCCGGCACGGCCGCGCGCTTCCCCGCTGCCTCCTGGACGTAGTTCTCGCCGACGTCGGTCAGGCCGGCCGCCAGCGCCGCGCCCACCGCGGCGGGCGGGAAGGTCTTCGTCACCGCGACGATGCGTATGGACGAGGGGTCGCGGCCGACACGCGACGCGACCTCCGCGACCGCCCGCCGCGCCGCCGCGATCGACGCGGCGACGTCATCGCGCAAGGAGCCCCGCCTCCGCGAGCGCGCGCTCGACCTCGACGAGCGGGAGGCCGATCACGTTCGTGAACGACCCGTCGATGCGCTCGATGAGCCCGACGCCGAGGCCCTGGATCGCATATCCGCCCGCCTTCCCGTCGGGCTCGCCGCTCGCGACGTAGGCCTCGATCGCGCGGGGGTCGAGCGGACGGAAGCGAACGCGGGTCACCACGCAGTCGACGGTGCGGACGGCGCCCCCCGGAGCGAGGAGGGCGAACCCGGTCGCCACCCGGTGCTCCTGCCCGGCGAGCCGCGCGAGCATCCCGATGGCGTCCGCCGAGTCGGTCGGCTTCCCGAAGAGGACACCGTCGAGCTCGACGAGCGTGTCCGCGGCGAGGATCCAGGCCTCGGGTCGCCGCGCCGCGACGGCCCGGGCCTTTTCGCCCGCGAGGCGGCTGACCACCGCCGTCGCGGTCTCGTGAGCCATCGGGCGCTCGTCGATGTCCGCCGCGTCGAGCTCGTGGGGAACGCCGAGCCAGCGGAGGAGCTGCCGGCGGCGTGGCGAGGTCGAGGCCAGGACGAGCACCCGCGCATGCTTCCGGCCGTCCCGGAAGGTGTCAAGTTGCCGCGCTCCGGGGCCCGTGGTACGCGGGCCGCTTCGGTATGCGGCGTCGGGTCGGGTGGGTCGGATGTGTGGTGCTGGCCGCCGCGTGCAGCCTCGCTCCGCGCGAGCACCGACCGTCGGCGCCTGAGCCGCTCGCGGCAGGGCTCGGCGCCCTCGCGGCCGGCGCACCCGACGAGGCCGCGAAGGTGCTGTCCGAGGTGGGACAGCGGTATCCGGCGCTCGAGGACTACGCGCTCTACTTCCGCGCCCGGGCCGCCGCGCGGGCCGGACGGCGGCGCGAGGCGATCCAGCTCGAGCGCGACCTGCTCGCCCGTCATCCGGACAGCATCTGGACCGGGCCCGCGGGCCTGCTGGCCGGCGAGCTGCTCCGCACCGGGGGCGATCCCGCGGGCGCGCGGACCGCGCTCACGGCCGCTCGCCGCGCCCTCCATCCCGGGAGCGCGCGATGGGCGCGTGCGACTCTCTCGCTTGCGGAGCTCGAGAGCGAGCGCGGGAACTTCGGGGACGCGATCGACCTCGCCCGCGACCTGCGCCGCGGCCGACCGCGGACGGTCGCCGCACGGCGCGGGCGCCGGCTCGTCGAACGCCTCCGCCGGGCCCACCCGGAGCTGCCGATCGACCACGTCGACGAAGCCGAGACCCGTCTCCGCGAAGGTGACGCCGCGGGCACGCGCAACGAGGCGGAGATCGCCCTGACGCCCGACCTGGCCCCGCCGCTCCGCGCACGGGTCCTCTGGGCGCGCGCACAGGCGGAGCGGGCGCTCGGCATGCCGGGCGCCGCCGAGGCCACATGCGTGACGCTCGCGCGCGAGTCGACCGACCCCCTCGCGCCGCGGGCGCTCATGGCGGCCGCCACCTGGCGCTGGAACACCGATCAGGACGATCGCGCGCTCCGCCTGTTCGACCAGGTGGTCACGCGCTTTCCCGGGAGCCCGCAGGCCCCCGATGCGCTCTACGCGATCGGGCGCATCGCGCAGGAGGCGGGGCGCTACGCCGAGGCACGCACCTCGTACATGCGCGTCGCCGAGCGCTACCCGAACGCCGACGTGGCCCCCGAGGCCCGCTGGCGTGCCGGATGGGTGCGCTATCTCGCGGGCGACATGGGCCGCGCCGAGCAGACTTTCGCGGGCATCGCGGCCCGGAGCGCGCGCCGGGCGCGCGTGGCGGGCGAGTACTGGCGGGCGCGCGCCCTCGAGCGTCTCGGCCGGAAGCGGGAGGCGCAGGAGCAGCTCGCGCACGTGGCGGAGCACCATCCGACGTCCTACTACGCCGGGCTCGCGGACGAGCGCCTCGGGCGGAACGCCGCCGCCACGCCGCCGCCGCCCGCGGACGCCGGGGCGGCCACG
>CAZLYE010000050.1:0-4255 GCA_964562865.1 uncultured Binatia bacterium (SeqCode)
CGCTGGAGGTCCGCGAAGGCGAGATCTTCGGCCTCCTCGGACCGAACGGAGCCGGCAAGACGACACTCCTCTCGATCGTGTCGACGCGCCTCCGCCCGGGCGACGGCGACGTCTGGGTGCACGGGAGGCACGCCGTCCGCGAGGTGGACGCCGTGCGCCGGTCGCTGAACGTCGCACCGCAGGAGATGGCGCTCTACCCGACCCTCACCGGCGCGGAGAACCTCGCGTTCTGGGCCGAGCTCTACGGCGTGCCACGACCCGACCGGGCGCGCCGCGTACGAGAGGTGCTCGACGCGGTCGGTCTCGCGGCCCGCAGGGACGACCGGGTGGCGACGTACTCGCACGGCATGCGACGTCGGCTGAATCTCGGGTGTGCGCTCGTGAGCCGGCCGCGACTCGTTCTCCTCGACGAGCCGACCATGGGAGTGGATCCGCAGTCCCGCGCGCACATCTTCGACGCCGTGCGAAGGCTGCGCGCCGGCGGGACGACGATCGTCTACACGACCCACTACATCGAGGAGGTGGAGGGCTTGTGCGACCGGATCGCGATCATGGACGAGGGTCGGATCGTCGCCTGCGGGACGCTCGCCGAGCTGCTGCCGCTCTCGCGCTCCACGGAGGTGATCCGGCTCCGTCTCCTCAACCCTCCGGACACGCGCGCGGCCCTCGAGGCCGCCGACGGAGTTCAGCGGGTCGAGGCAGTCGGGAACGACGTCCGCATCTTCACCACCCGCGCGCAGCTCGCCCTCCCGCGCGTGTACGGCCTGCTCGCGCAACTCGGCGTGAGGGTGCTCCAGACGCGCGTGACGCCGGTGACGCTGGCGGACGTCTTCCTCGAGCTGACGGGCCGGGAGCTGCGCAATTGATGGCAGGGCGGGCCGCGATGGCGCTCGGCGTGGCGTTGTGGGCGCTCGCGACGACGACTCCGAGCCGGGGCGACGAGCCGGACCCGCTCGCGCTCACGCGGCGCGTCCTCGCCCGCTCGAACGAGATCGTGAAAGGCCCGGGCGACCGCGAGCAGAAGCTCGCCGGACTGACCGAGCTCCTGCGCGGATTCCTCGACACCGACGCGCTCGCTCGGCTCGCTGCGCAGAAGCACCTGGAGGGCCGGAGCCGCGAGGAGGTGCAGGAGTTCATGCACCTCTTCCACGCCTTCTTCGTGCGGACGTACGTCCAGCGTCTCCTGCTGTTCGAGGGCCCCGACTTCGCCTTCAAGGGGGAGACGGTGACCGGAGACGACGCGAAGGTGTCGACCGAGATCATCGTGCCGGGCGACCGCTTCGCGGTCGACTACACGCTCCGGCGCAGACCCGAGGGTTGGCGGGCGACCGACATCGCCGTCGAAGGCGTGAGCCTCGCCCAGAACTTCCGCGCGCAATTCGATGCCGCGGTGGCGAGGGACTCCTTCCAGGGGCTCCTCGACCGGCTGCGCGCCAAGGTCGGGGGCCACGCGTGATGCTCGCCGCCTTTCGCAAGGACATGCGGGTCTTCCTGCGCGACCGGTGGGCGCTGGTGTTCGCGCTCGTGATGCCGGTCCTCGTGATCACCGTCATCGCCGAGGGCCTGCTCGGCCGGCAGGGTCCACGCCTCCTCGTCCCGGTGGTGGACGAGGATGGCGGGCCGGTCGCGCGCACGTTCACGAAGCTCCTCGGCGAACACGCGGACGTACGCGTGGTGAGCCGGGCGGAGGCCGAGCGGCTGGTCGCCCATGCCAACCTCGCGGCGGCGGCCATCGTCCTTCCGCCCCACCTGAGCAAGCAGTACCTCCAGGGACGCTCGAGCGAGATCCTCCTCCTCACCGACCCCGCGGCGGCGCCCGAGCTCCATGCGACGGAGACGCTTCTCCTCCTGGTGGACAAGGAGGCGGCGGCGCTCGCCGACCCGTTCGCCGAGGAGCGGATCACAGTTCGCGAGCAGAACCTGACCGGCAATCGGCTGTCGGTCACCGACTTCGAGCAGCGCGTGCCGGGCTTCGCGCTGATGTTCGTGCTCCTGACGGTGATCTTCGGGACGGCGGGCACCATGCACGACGAGCACGACTGGGGGACGCTCGCGCGCCTCGTCGTCGTCCCGGGGGGCATCGCCCGCATCCTCTTCGGGAAGCTGGCCGCGCGCTTCGCCGTCGGGATCGTGCAGATGGTGGCGCTGCTCGCGTGGGGTCACTGGATGTTCCGCGTCTCCCTCGGCTCGTCCCCCGGGGCGTTCCTCGTCCTCGTCGCGGCGACCGCGTTCGCCGTCGTCGCCGCCGGAATGCTCGTCGCGAGCCTCACCCGCACGCGAGAGCAGACGCTGCTCCTCGGGCTCGCTCTCGTGATGGTGCTCTCGGGTCTCGGCGGCTGCTGGTGGCCGCTCTGGATGCAGCCGGACTGGATGCGGGCGATCTCACCGGCCGTCTTCACCACCTGGGCGATGCGTGGTCTGAACGACCTGATCCTCCGCCAGCGCGGGCTCGACGCCATGGCGCTTCCCGTCACCGTACTCGTCGCCCACGGTGCTGCGACACTGACGCTGGCCGTCTTCCTCGTCCGAGGCCGGTTCGGCCTCTGGGGGAGCCCCGGCGCCGACGACTGATCGTCTCCCCTGCCCTCACTCGTCGAAGGTGGCTCGCCTCCGGATGCGGGCCATCAGCTCCTCCGCCTGCGGATTCCCCGGGGCCAGGGCCGCGAGCCGCTCCGCCACGCTCCGCGCGCGTGACCACTCGTTCTCCTGCATGTACAGGACGGCGAGCGCGTATGCGATCTCGGGATCCCGGGGATCGATCTCCTGCGCCTTCACGAAGGCGCCCTCCGCGTCCGCCCGCCTGCCGAGGCGCTGGAGTGCCAGCGCCTCGTTGTAGCGCACGCGCGCGCGCTCCGGCATGAGGTCCGCGGCGCGGCCGAGCGCGACCGCGGCCTCGGGCAGGCGCTGCTCCTCGGCGAGCAGCAGGCCGAGCGAGTAGTACAGCTCGCCCTGTCCGGGACTGCGCGCGATGCCGTCCGCGAGCACGCGCTCGGCATCCGGATTGCGCCCGCGCGCATTCAGCAGGCGGGCGAGGTCCAGGCGCGCCGGGGTGAAGTCCGGATCGAGACGGAGCGCGCTCAGGTACTGCTCCTCCGCGAGCGCGTGCCTCCCCTGGTTCTCGTACACGACCGCCAGGTTGAGACGCGGACCGGGCAGATCGAGCCCGACGGTCTGCGCGGCGACGAACTCGGCGAGCGCGCGCTCGTTCGCCCGGCGCTGCGCGGCATCGAGGCGCTCGGGCGGCGCGGACGAGAGCACACGCGCCGCCTCGATGCGGACGGCACGCACCGGGTCGGCGAGCAGTGGCGCGACGAGCCGCACGCGCTCGTCCGGCGGGACGCGCTCGAGGCCGGCCACGGCGGCGGTCCGCACGGCCGGATCCGGATCGCGCGTACCCGCGACGCTCGCCGCGACGCTCGCCGGGCCGTACCGCCGGAGGAGATCCAGCGCGGTGGCCCGCACGATCGCGGGCTGTGAGGCATCGCGCGCCAGGCCGACGAGGCCCTCCTCGGCGCCCGGCCTGCCCGCGCGTCCCGCCGCCAGGGCCTCGCCCCAGTGCGCCTCGCGACGCCGATCCGGCCCGTACCAGCGCGCGATCGTCTCGGCGGCCCACCCGGGGGTCCGGTCGGCGTGGCACGCGGAGCACGCGTTCGGCGTGCCGATCTTCACGGTGAGGTCGGGCCGTGGGATGCGGATGGCGTGATCGCGACGCGCGTCGATCGCCATGTAGTTCTTCGCCGGCATGTGGCAGTTGACGCAGAGCGCGCCCGGCGACCCGGCGGCGTGGAAGTGGTGCGCGGGCGTGTCGTAGGCCTTCGCGCGGAGCCCGGGGAACCGGCGCGTGTCCGGCGCCTCCTGGTGGCACCGCACGCAGAGCGCGTTCCCGTCCGCCACGAGCGTCGCGCGGTGCGGGTCGTGACAGTCGGTGCAGCGGACGCCTGCCTGGTACATGCGGCTCTGCCGGAAGGAGCCGTACTCGTACACCTCACCGAGCTGCTGGCCGTCGGGGTGGTAGAGCTCCGGGGTGAGCAGCGCGGGGAGATAGTCGTCGTAGAGCGGCTCGCCGGGCACCGGCGCGGCCCTCAGCTCCGAGCGCCGCGCGTGGCACGGGGCGCAGACCTCGATCTCGCCTTCGGCGCCGCCCGTCGCGAGGGCGACGAGCCCGTCGGCTGACGCGCGTGGACCCGAGCGGGCCGAGACGACGTGCCGTGCGCCCGGGCCGTGGCACGACTGGCAGCTCACGTCGATCTCGGAC
>CAZLYE010000051.1:0-3757 GCA_964562865.1 uncultured Binatia bacterium (SeqCode)
GCTCGGCCTTCGTCATCGCGAGCGACATGCGCGGATCCTCCTCGCCGACGACATACTGCCCGTCGCCCTCGGGCATCAAGCCGGGGCGTCGACCACGCGCGCGGCCTTGTACGCGAAGCGCGGGACGGCGCCCCGGGCGACGAGGTCGAGGGCGACGCCGACGCCGAGCCGCTCGCGGAAGCGATCGGCGAGCCGGCGCGTCAGGTCCGCCGCCGCGACGCCGGCCGACGCGTCGTACTCGAGCCGCACGTGCAGCACGTCGGACGGCGGCGCGCCGCGGACGATCTGGTACTCGGCGGACGGCCGCGACACCTCGGGGAACTCGTAGAGGACGAGCGCGACGTCGATCGGGAGCACCTCGACGCCCGCGACGTCGACGACGTCCCGCACGCGGCCCTCGTAGAAGAGCCGGTGGTGCGTCTCGCCGCACGGGCACGGCTTCGTGTTCCAGCGGACCACGTCCTCGAGATCGTAGCGGAGGAGGAAGTTGTCCTTCTCGAGGACGGTGACGACCAGGTTCCCCCGCTCGCCGTGCCCGCGGGCTCGCCCGGTCCGGCGGTCGATCACCTCCACGATCGCGAGGTCCTCGGCGAGGTGCGCGCCGTCCCGCTCGTCGCACGCGCTGCCGAGGAGCGGGAGCGCCTCGAGCCCCGAGCTGGCCATCAGGTACTGCTCGGCGGGGTGGTCGCCCGCCGCCGGGAGATTCAGGTCGCGCTCGGGGTCGAGGCCCATCGCGCGTGCCGCGTCCGCGTAGGTCCGCGCGACGTTGCCGAAGAGACGGTACATGTCCGGCCGCAGGCGCCGCCAGACCTCGATCACGTCCCGGACGTGCGCCTCGCCGACCGGCGGGCCCGACGGGACGTTCAGCACGCCGAGCGCCTCGATCCCGTGGCTGAAGTGCCAGCCGCCCGCGTTCATGCCGAAGGGATGCGCGTTCGCGAGGCTCATGCCCGGCCGTAGGCCCCAGCGCCAGCGGCCGCGCGCGGAGGCGGCGTGGTCGACCTCGAGGTCCTTCCGCGTCCAGAGGATGAGCGTCGGGCGGCCGCTCGTCCCGGTCGAGGCGCCGAGCCGCACGCACGCGGCGACGGGCGCGCCCCGGTAGTCGCCGAACGGCGGGTGCTCCTCCTCGCTCCGGCGCAGCTCGGCCTTGACGGTCGTCGGGACGCGCGGCAGGTCGTCGAGCCCGCAGACGTCGGCGGCGCGGCGGATGCCTGCGGCCTCGAGCTTCCGCCGGAAGAAGGGCACGGGCACCGACCAGACGCGCTCGAGCTGCCGGGCGAGCCGCGCCGCCTGCAGCGCGCGGACCTGCTCGAGCGGCATCGTCTGGATCGCGGGGTCGTACCAGCGGCGCTCGGTCACCGCTTCACCACCGCCTCGGCGAAGCGCGGCGCCGCCGCCGCCTCCGGGACCTGCGCCTCGGGAACCAGCTCCACGTCCATCTGGATGAGCACCGTCGATTTGAGCCGCTCCGCGAGCGCGCGCCGGAGGGCGTCGGGGTCCGCGGGGGCGCGCACCGTCCCGGCGCGCAGGACCGCCCGCTCGTAGCGCTGGCCCGCCGGGTGCTCCACCACCACCTGGAAGCGCCCGAGCTCGGGGAACTGCGCCGTCACGGCGTGGATCTGCGCGGGGTGGACGAGGACGCCCCTGATCTTCCGGATGACGCCCACCTGACCGACGAACGCGACGCGTGGTTCGGGGTTGCCGCACGGACACGCCCCGGCGAGGAGCCGGTAGGCGTCGCGCGGGGCGTAGCGGACGAGCGGGAGGGCGTGGCGGCCGAGCTGGGTCGCGACCAGCTCGCCGACGCCGCCGGGCGCGGCCGGCTCGCCGGTCTCCGGGTCGAGGAACTCGCAGAAGAGATCGCGGGCGTGGAGGTGCATGCCGTCGTGCGCGCGGCACTCGCCCGCGACGGGGCCGATCTGCGCCTCCCCGATGTGGTCGAAGAGCTCGATCCCGAGCGCGTCGCCGAGGGTCCGCCGGAGCGCGGGTGTGAGGGCCTCCGCGGTCGAGAACCCGACGCGGTAGGGGAGCTTCACCCCCATCTCGCGCGCCGTGTCCGCGAGGTTGGCGAGGAAGCTCGGCGTCCCCGCGTACACGGTCGCGCCGTAGGCGCACGCGATCTCGACCTGCAGCCGGCTGGCACCCGTGCCGCCGTTGATGACGAGGCAGCCGTGCTCCTCGAACGCGCGGTGGAGGCGGAGACCGCCCGGCATCACGTGGTAGGAGAGCGTCACGTGCGCGACCTCGCCGGGGCGGACGCCCATCGAGGCGATCGCCTCCCGCAGGACCGGCGTACCGCCGCGCTCCTCGGCGAGCCGCGGGATGTAGATCGGTCCCGGCGAGGTGTGCAGCGACGCGATCTCCTCGCGCGGCACGGCGAGGAACTCGCCGAAGGGCGGGTGCGCGCGCTCGCTCTCGGCGAGGTCGGTCTTGTCGGTGCGGGGCACCCGCGTGCGGAAGTCGTCGTAGCTCCGGAGGTCCCCGACGCGCACGCCGGCGCCGCCGAGGACGCGCCGGTAGTACGGCGAGCGCTCCGCCACCCACGCGAGCGTGGTCCGGAGGCGATCGAAGTCGTCGGCGGTCGGCGGCCAGCGCATCTGGTCGAACGGCGCTAACAGAGGGGCGCGGGAGGCGTCAAACCACCGTGCGGTTGTTGCCGCGCCACCGCGCCGGCTATATCCGACCGGGATGGCCGACGCGATCGACGCCGACCTCTTCCGCCGCATCCGCGACCGCGTGGCGATCGTCGGCATCGGGCAGCTGCCCTTTGCGAAGGACATCGGCCGCCCCATCTCGGACACCGCGGTCGAGGCGATCCAGCTCGCCCTCGACGACGCGGGGCTCCAGGCCGAGGACGTCGACGGCATGTGCATGCTCGAGATGGAGGACACGCACGAGGTGTCGATCGCGCGCCGGCTCGGCGTCCGAGGTCTCCGCTGGTGGAGCAAGATCTCCTACGGCGGTGGCGCGTCGGCCGCGACGGTGATGCACGCCGCGGCGGCGATCGCGAGCGGCATGGCGACGACCGTCGTCTGCCATCGCGCGCGGAACCGCGGCTCGCGCACGTCGCGGCCGTGGTCGCAGGAGCGCGTGCTCGTGCGGGACGACAAGGCGCTCCACACGCCGTGGGGGCTCATCCGCCCGGTCGACGTGATCGGCATGTGGGCGCACAGGCACATGCACGAGTACGGGACGAAGCGCGAGCACTTCGGGAACGTCGCCATCGCCGCCCGCAAGCACGCCAACCGGAACCCGGGGGCGATGATGCACGACCGGCCGCTCGACATGGCCACCTACCTCGGCGCGCGCGTCATCGGCTGGCCGCTCCACCTCTACGACTGCTGCCTCGAGACCGACGGCGCGCTCGCGTGCGTCGTCACGTCGGTCGAGCGCGCGCGCGACCTCCGGCAGAAGCCCGCCCTCGTGCACGCGGTCGCGCAGGCGTCCGGGCCGAACCCCGTCCACCTCGCCAACTACAACAACACGAAGGCGATGGAGACGACGTCGGTCTTCTGCGCGAAGCTGCTCTGGGAGCGCTCGGAGCTGAAGCAGAAGGACATGGGCTGCGCGCAGATCTACGACGCGTTCACGCCGCTCGTCGTGCTCGGGCTCGAGGACTACGGGTTCTGCAAGCGGGGCGAGGGCGGCCCGTTCACCGAGGGCGGGCGGATCGAGCTCGGCGGCGCGCTCCCGGTCCTCACGTCCGGCGGCGGGCTCTCGGAGGCGTACGTGCACGGCTTCAACCTGATCCTCGAGG
>CAZLYE010000052.1:0-5752 GCA_964562865.1 uncultured Binatia bacterium (SeqCode)
CGCGGGGGCGGGGGACCCCCGAGCGCCGCCTGTGAGGCGGAGTCTCTGGGCGCGAGGAGAGATGCGGCCGTCGTCGCCGCCGAACCGAAGGCGAGCGGGGGTCCCCCGCCCCCGCGCGGCCCTCTCCGGTGCCGCGCTACGCCGTCAGCACCTCGCTCGCGGCGCGCTGGCCGGAGCGGACGGCGCCGTCCATGTAGCCGTTCCAGACGTCGGCGGTCTCGGTGCCGGCCCAGTGGATCCGACCGATCGGCGGGCGGAGGCTCGGGCCGTACATCGAGAGCACGCCCGGCGGCATGAACCCGACCGGGCAGCCGCGCGTCCACGGGTCGCTCGACCAGTCGTGCTCGATGAAGTTGATGGGGCTCGCCGCGGCCGGCCCGAAGATGTTGGCGAAGAGGGCGAGGACCGCCGCGCTCCGCTCGGCGGGCGAGCGGAGACCCCACGTGCGGGCGTCGTCGCCGCCGATGAACCCCATGATGACGCCCGGCGCGCCGTCCTCCGGGGTGTTGTCGAAGGTCGTCGCCACGGGACCCGTGTCGCTCACCGCCTGGCCGGTGAGGCCGGTGTCGCGCCAGAAGGGCGTCGGGTAGACCGCCTCCACCTTGATGATCGAGCCCTGGGGGACACGCTGGGTCAGCTGGTCGCGCTGCGAGGGGAGGATCGGGTCGTAGTCGATCCGCCCACAGAGCGTGGGAGGAATCGCGACGACGACCCGTCCGGCGTGGAAGCGCCGCCGGCTCGTCTCGACGATGACGAAGGTCCCTTGTCCTGGATGCGCGTCACCGGCGCGTTGAAGCGCACCGCCCGGCGGAGGAGCGCCGCCGCGTTCTGCGCGACGAGCTGCGACCCGCCCCGGAACCGCGACTCCTGCGCGCCACCGCTCGTCTGCGTGAGCTGCAGGGCGCCGCCACCCGAGTGGAGGTAGAAGAGGAAGTAGAGGAGCGACACGTCGCGCGCCTCGCAGCCGAAGACCGTCTTCATGATCACGTCGACCAGCGCGCGGGCACCGTTGGTGCTCAGGTTCGCGAGCTTCCACGACTCGAGCGTCTGGCCGTCGAGCCCGTGCACGTCGACGCCGGGCGCGTCCCAGGGCGTGTCGAGGGGGATCTGATTCGCGATCGTCCCGAGGAGCGCGGTCAGGAGCTCCGTCAGGTCGGCCTGCGGGATCGGAGGCAGCGCCAGGCTGTCGTAGGGGATGACGTTCCCCTGGTAGTAGAGGATGTTGTTGCCCCTCCGCCGAATCTGGTGGGGCGATACTCGACCCGCTCCGCCATCGTCAAGGTAGATCGAGCGCCACCGACGCGGCGCCGGTCGCGAATCACCCGCGCCGAGGGGCGAGCCGGGCGCGCACCCGTTCCTTGGTGGCCGGCGCGCACCACGCGGGGACGACCCCCTCGCGGAACCACCGCCGGGCCTCCGCGGACAGGTCGAGGGCGCCGGCGCGCAGCGTACGCTTCGTCGCCGTATAGACCGCGCGCGGATGGGCCGCGAGGCGCTCGAGCCGCTCACGCGCGACGCGCATCGGGTCGGCCGACACCTCGTCGACGAGCCCGACCTCGCAGGCGGTGCGCGGCGGATGGAGGTCCGCGTCCAGGAGCACGCGCTCGAGCCAGCGGGTCGGGACGCGCCGGCGGGCGAGCGCCAGGATCTTCGGGGGGAACTCGAGCCCGAGCGCCACCTCGTTCAGCCCGATCCGGATCGCGGGATCGTCGGCCGCGACGCGGTGGTCGCAGCACAGGACGAGCACGCAGCCGCCCGCGATCGCGTGACCGTTCACGCACGCGACCGTCGGGCCGGGGTGCTGGTAGAGCGCGTCGATCAGGTCGTCGAGCAGCAGGAGGAAGCGCTCCATCCCCGGGGGGTCGAGGGCGGCCACCTCCTTCAGGTCGAGCCCGGCGGAGAAGGCATCGCCCGCCCCCGTGACGAGGAGGGGCTCGTCGCCGCCGGTGCGGAGCCGGGCGAGGAGCCCTTCCATGACCTTCGTGCCGAGCGCGTTCTTTCCCGGGCCGGCGATCGTGAGCTCGTGCATGGACGGACGACTACGCGACTCCGGGTCGCCTCGGCAAGGCGGCGCTCACGCTCGCAGGTCGAAGATCACCTTCACCGTCTTCCGTGGGGCCTTCGCGTGCGCGGCGACGAACGCCTCGCGGTAGCGCGCGAGCGGGAACCGGTGCGTGATCATCGGCGTCGGGTCGACGCGGCCCGCGGCGCAGAGCGACAGGTAGTAGGCGAAGCCGTGCTCGCGCTTCCCCTCGAAGGTCTCCGCGCCGTAGGCGTTCGAGCCGATCACGGTCACCTCGCGGAAGAAGATCGGCGTCCACTCGTAGCGGCGCGGCGTGCCGACGCCGACCAGCAGGACCGTCCCGAGCGGCCGGACGAGCCGGACCGCCGTCTCGAGCGTCGCGGCGATGCCGACCGTGTCGTAGACGCGGTCGACGCCGCCCGTCACCCAGGGCAGCACCATGCGCACCTTGCGGACCGGCGACGACGTCGCCCGCGCGATCTGCTCGATCAGGTCTGCTCCCTGCCCGACGAAGTACTCGCTGGCGCCCATCGCGATCGCGAACGGGCGGAGGTACTCGTGAATGTCGACCGCGAGGATGCGCGTGCCCGGGTAGAGCCGCGCGAGCGCGTGGATCGTCACCATGCCGAGCGGTCCGCAGCCGTAGACGAGCGCCGTCTCGCCGGGCTTCGGCGGGGCCTTCCGGATGGCGTGGAGTGCCACGGAGAAGGGATCCGCGAGCGCGGCCTGCTCGTCGGAGACGGCGTCGGGGATCGCAAAGCACATCGACTCGTGCGCGGCCATCAGCTCGGCGTACCCGCCCGGGACGTCGCGGCAGTTGCCCGCGTGCATCCCGGGCGCGAGGTCGCCCGACGTGAAGTTGTCGCAGAGCGAGAGGTCGCCCTGGCGGCAGTAGCCGCAGAGCGGGAGGCCGCGGACCTCGCACGGGAGCCACGGCGACACCGCCACGCGGTCGCCGACGCGGACCCGCCGTACCGCGGGACCGGTCTCGACGACGGTCGCGGCGACCTCGTGCCCGAGCACGTGGGGGAAGGAGATGAGCGCGCGGAGCGGGTTGTCGAGGTCCGCGTCGAGGAAGATCTCCTTGATGTCGCTCCCGCACACGCCGGTGACCCGCGGTCGCACGACCACCCAGTCGTCGCGCCGCGGCCGCGGATCGGGGAGGTCGAGGAGACGCGTCGGGCCGAAGGGCGCGACGAAGCCGGCGGGGCCGAACAGGCCGGCGATGCGCGCGGCCGCGAGCCGCGGGAGGGAGAGCTCGAAGGAGACGGCCTTCATGCGGCGGTCCTCCTATGCCCGACGCGCGGGCCGGTCAACGTCGTCGCCTGGCTTTCGCTTGACGGCCGTCGGCCCGCCGCCCTATGGAGCGCGATGCATGCGCGGCGTCTGGACCGGGCGATGGCTCATTGCAGGTCTCCTCGGCTCCATGCTTCTCGCCGGCTGCGCCATTCGGAGCGACCTGATGTCGCCTGCCGGCGCTGACGCGTCCGCAGTCCGGCCCGAGCCCGGCAAGGCGCTCGTCGTCTTCCTCCGTCCAGGTCGTCTCGCCGGCGCAGTCCAGGCGGTCGTCTACGACGGGGACACACTCGTCGGCGTCAGCTCTGCCGACACGGCGATCGCGTACCAGACCGCGCCGGGGCAGCACCTCTTCATGGTGGTGTCCGAGGCGGCGGACTTCCTCGAGGCGACGCTGCTCCCGGGGAAGAGCTACTTCGTCGAGGTCGTTCCACGCTCGGGGTGGTGGCGCGCCCGCTTCAGTCTCCATCCGATCGGGGCGGAGCGATCCGGCAACCAGCTCTCGCAGTGGCTCCGGAGCGTCCGGCTCGTCGACCTGAATGACGCGGGCCGGCTGTGGGGACGGGAGAACGATCCGAGCGTGGTCGAGAAGAGGGCGGAGTACCTCCCGCGCTGGCGCGCCAAGTCGGAGGACGAGCGCCCCGCGCTGTGGCCGGGGGACGGCGTCTGACGCGCTCGCGGACACTCGCGGCGGGACTCTTCCTGCTGGCGGGCTGCGTCGGTGACACGACCGTGCGGGTGCCTGCGGCGAGCCACGTCGGCGGCCCGAGCGTCCTCGCCACCATCCCGCCGCTCAGGGTGAAGCTCGGGTCGATTCCCGACCGCGAGGTACGCAGCCAGGTCGCCGGCGAACGCGAGGCCGCCTTCCACGTCTCCATGGGCGGCGTCGGGATCACGCAGGATGTCGGTGCGCTGGTGCGCGAGAACCTCGCGGAGGATCTCCGGGCCGGTGGACACCGCCTCGTCGACCAGGGCGAGGAGGTCTCGGTGACCGACGCGGTGCGTACGCTCGACGTGCGCACCGACGCGACGATGCTCTACTGGGACGTGGTCGGCCGGCTCGGCGTCAGCGTGACGGTGCAGGGGACGGGCGCCTCGCGGGAGCTCCAGTACGCGGCGGAGCGGACGGAACGCACGTACGTCTGGCCGGGGGGGGCGATCATGGAGCGCGTGCTCGCCGAATGCCACGACGACGTACGGCATCAGATGAGCGCCGATCCCGCGCTGGCCGCCGCGCTCCGCGCCGCAGCCGGGCGCTGAGAAGCCGGGCGCGGAGGCCGCTCCACCACGCGCCGCCTTGCCGCGTCCCCGTCTCCGCGATACGGCGATTGGATGCGCGCCGTCGGGCTCCTCCTCACGCTCCTCCTCGCGGTCGTCGGCTGCACGGGCCGCGCCGTGTCGCGGACGCGCCAGTTCACGTTCGCGTGGCCGTTCCGTGAAGGCGACAGCGTGGCACCCCGCGGCGGCACGACCACGGGCCCGCCCGTCACGCTCGACACGGAGCCCGGCGCGGTGTGGCGCGCGCTCCAGGATCCGGTCCTCGCGCCGCGCGAGCGCGACCGCCGGGCGATCCTCGCCATGGCGGGGACGTTCCGCGTGAGCTTCGACTTCCTCGAGGTGGTCGGCCTCCGGCCGGGCTTCGTGCCGGATCGCCCGTACCAGTCGTGGGCGACCGAGTACGTCTACGTGCTGCGCGACGAGCCGCGCTTCGTGAGCCTCCAGCACCTGCTCGTGATGTTCGTCAAGGGCAAGCACGGCGTCGAGGGCCCGTTCGTCACCAAGCACTGGCGCCAGGACTGGCGCTACGAGAACACCGAGCTGCTCACGTACCGCGGTCGGAACACGTGGGCCGTCGAGCGGCTCCGGCCGGCGGACGTGCGCGGCACGTGGTCGCAGACCGTCTATCAGGTCGACGACTCCCCCCGGTACGCGTCCTTCGGCCGCTGGGAACACCTCGGCAACGCGTCGACCTGGCGCAGCGGGACGACCTGGCGCCCGCTCCCGCGCCGCGAGTTCTCCGTCCGGAGCGACTACCAGGTGCTCATCGGGACGAACGAGCACACCATCACCCCGACGGGCTGGGTGCAGCAGGAGGAGAACCTGAAGGTCGCGCTCGACGCGGACGGGCGGCCGATCGCGACCGAACCCGTGCTGGCGCGGGAGATCGGTCTCAACCGCTACGAGCGCGTGAAGAATCTCGACGTCTCCGCGGGCGAGCGCTACCGGGCCCGCACGGAGCCGTTCTGGGACGCGGTGCGCGGTGCGTGGGCCGACATCGTCCGCGAGCGGCGCCGCTTCACGCTCCGCGCGCCGGCGGACCAGGGCCAGCTCTTCACGCCGCTCTTCGAGTACGCGGAGCGCCTCGCCGACGGCGCGCCGTGGGAGCCCGGGCCGGGGACGGCCTTCGCGCGGGACACGGTGCGCGGGTATCTC
>CAZLYE010000053.1:0-3616 GCA_964562865.1 uncultured Binatia bacterium (SeqCode)
CAAGCGGAAGCCGGCGACCAAGGCCAGGATGGGCATCAACCCGTTCACCAAGGAGCAGGTGATGTTCAAGGCCAAGCCGGCGCGGAACGTCGTGCGCGTGCGGCCGCTGAAGGCGCTCAAGGAAATGGTCTGACGAATCCGCGGGGGAGCGGTCGGAACCCGACCGCTCCCCTGGGGGTTGACTCAGTTCCAAACTAGAACCTATCCTCGGTCCCGATGCGCTGGCGCGACATCGGTGACCTCACGTGCTCTGTCGCGCGCGCACTGTCGGTCGTCGGCGACCGATGGACGCTGCTGATCCTGCGCGACGCATTCCTCGGCGTGCGCCGGTTCGAGGACTTCCAGAGTCGCCTCGGAACGACCCGCCATCGGCTGGCAGACCGCCTGCGCAAGCTGGTCGCGCACGGCGTGCTCGAACGCGTTCCCTACGCCGAGCGACCGCCGCGCTTCGAGTACCGGCTCACCGAGAAGGGACGCGACCTCTATCCGGTGGTCGTCTCCCTCACGCGCTGGGGCGACCGCTGGATGGCCGACGCCGACGGCGCGCCCGTCGAGCTCGTGCATCGGGGCTGCGGCCGCCGGATCGTCCCGACCCTCACCTGCCCCGAGTGCAGGGAGCCCGTGGGCGCACGCGACATGCTGGCGCGCCCCGGCCCCGCGCTCCGGAAGGCCGCCAGACGACTCGCACCGCACGCAGCGCCGCCACGGCGCGCCCGAGAGGAGGAGAGCCGATGACCGCCACCCAATCCGTCGACCCGTCCGTCTCGCGCACGCCGCTCCCCCGCGACGCGCACGATCTCCCGACGATCTGCGTCCTCTGCAGCCACAACTGCGGCGTGCGGGTCGACGTCGCGGACGGCCGGATCGTCGCCGTCCGCGCCGACGAGACGAACCCGATCACGAGCGGCTACATCTGCAACAAGGCGGTCAGCATCCCGAGCTACGTCGAGCACGCGCAGCGGGTCACGCATCCGCTGCGGCGTCGGCCCGACGGCAGCTTCGAGCGCATCGCGTGGGACGTCGCGATCGCCGAGATCGCGGCGAAGCTGGCGGACATCCGCGCGCGCCACTCGCCCCGGGCGATCGGGCTGGTCGGGATCGGCGGCCAGGGCAACCACATGGACGCGCCCTACGGCCTCGGCTTCCTCCGCGCCCTCGGCTCGCGCCGCTGGTTCAACGCCTTCGGGCAGGAGAAGACCCAGCACAGCCTGATGGACCAGTGGATGTTCGACGCGTCGCCGGCGACCTTCATGCACCCCGACCAGAAGCACGCGCGCTTCATGCTCGTCCTCGGGACCAACCCGCGGATCAGCAACCGCGGCCACAACGCGACGGAGAGCTTCAAGCGCTTCGTCGAGGATCCGGAGCGCACGCTCGTCGTGGTCGACCCGCGCGAGACCGAGACGACCCGCGGCGCGCACCGCCACCTCCGCGTCCGGCCCGGGACCGACGCCTATCTCCTCCTCGGCCTCGCCGCGACGATCGTCTCCGGCGGCCTCGTGGACGAGGCGTTCGTCCGCGACCGGACGCGGGACTTCGAGCGCCTGCGCGAGGCGCTCGCCGCGGTCGACGTCGACGAGATGGCGCGCCGCACCGGGATCGAGCCCGCGGCGATCGTCGAGACGGCGACGGGCTTCGCCCGGGCGGAATCGGCCGCGATCTTCTACGACCTCGGGGTCGAGCAGACGCCGTTCTCGACGCTCATCTCCTACCTGATCCGCGTGCTGCTCTCGCTCACGGGGAACGTCGGTCGCCGGGGCGGGAACGTCTTCTTCGAGACGATCCTCCCGCCGGTGCGCGAGCCGGGACGGAGCCGTCAGCTCGAGCGCGCGCTCGCCTCGGGCATCGCGGCGATCCCCGCGCTCGGGAACTTCGCGATGTTCTCGCCGACGCTCGTCCCCGAGGAGGTCCTCCTCGACCATCCCGAGCGGCTCCGCGCGCTGATCGTCGAGGGCTCGAACCCGTTCCTCTCCTATTCCGACACCGCCCGCTGGCGGGACGCGCGCGCGCAGCTCGACCTCCTGGTGGTGGTCGAGCCGGCCATGACCGAGACCGCGCAGGTCGCCGACTACGTCCTGCCCACGCCGGTCGGCTACGAGAAGTGGGAGATCGCGGCGTTCCCGAAGGGCTACCCGGAGATCTTCGTGCAGGTGCGCCCGCCGGTCGTCGCCGGCCCGCCCGAGGCGCTTCCCGAGCCGGAGATCTACGCCCGCCTCGCCGAGGCGATGGATCTGTTCGGCGAGCCGCCCGCCGCGCTCCGCGCGCTCGCGCCGGCGGCGCTCGAGCCGGACGGCGTGGGACCGTTCCTCGCGACCGCGCAGGAGGCACCATCGACCGACCCGACGACCGCGAAGGAGCGGCTCCTCTTCTGGACGTACCGCGCGCTCGGTCCTCATCTGTCGAGCCCGGCGCTCGCCGCCGTCTGGCTCCAGTGCCATCTGAACGCGATGCTCCGCTTCCCGAGCGTGCTCCGGACGCTCGGACCGGAATGGGCGGCGCGGAGCCCGTTCGAGGCCGGCGCCGAGCTCTTCCGCCGCATCCTCGACCACCCCGAGGGTGTCGAGTTCGCACGCCTCTCGGAGGAGACGAACCTCGAGGACCACGTGGGCTTCGACGACGGCCGCATCCGCCTCGCGCCCGCCGCGATGCTGGCGGAGATCGCGCGCGCCGTCGCGACGCCCCCGGCGACCGATCCCGCCTATCCCTTCGTGCTCGCCGCCGGGCTCCGCACCCGCTGGACCGCCAACACGATCCATCGCGATCCCGCGTGGCGGAAGGGCCGCGGGCCCCACTGCGCGCTCAGCGTCTCGCCCACCGACGCGCGCGGGCTCGGCGTCCGGGACGGCGATCCGGTCCGCGTCGCAACCCGACGCGGCACCGTCATGCTCCCGGCGCGGGTCGACCCGAAGCTCCTGCCGGGGCACGTCTGGATGCCGAACGGCTTCGGCATGTCCTATCCGGCCGACGGCGGCGGCACGTCGGCGGTCGACGGCGCCAACCAGAACGAGCTGACGGACGTGACGGATCGCGATCCGTTCACCGGGATCCCACACCACCGCTACGTGCTCTGTCGCGTCGAGCGCGCCTGACCGGGCCGGCCCGGACGCCGCGGCGTCCCGTGGAACGTCGACGCGAGACGGGATAGGGACGCGCATGGACACCGATCTCACGCACCGAACGCGCCGTGATTTCGTGCTCCGCGCGGCGGGCGCCGGCGCCGGGCTCCTCCTCACCGGCTGCGCGGCGAGACCCCCGGCACGACCCGAGCCGCCCGCGCCGACGCCACCGAAGCCACCTGCCGAGCCCGGCGTGGGACCCATCGAGGACCTGATGCGGGAGCACGGCGTCGTCGCGCGCCTGCTCCTCGTGTACGAGGAGTGCGCCCGCCGGCTCGACGCGCACGGCGCCGCCCCGGTCGACGTGCTGGCGCGCACGGCGAACCTCGTCCGACGCTTCGTCGAGGACTACCACGAGAAGCTGGAGGAGAAGTACGTCTTCCCGCGCTTCGAGAGGGCCGGTCGGTGGGTCGAGCTGGTCGCGACGCTCCGGGCGCAGCACGACGCGGGACGGCGACTGACCGACGACGTACTGCGTCTCGCGACGCTGGCCCACATGC
>CAZLYE010000054.1:0-7336 GCA_964562865.1 uncultured Binatia bacterium (SeqCode)
CTCCCATCCGTCTGCTGGAGCGCGAGCAGGCGCTCGGCCATCTGCCGGTCGAGCTCCGGCTTGTCGCGTCCGAGCATGCGGTTGAAGAGGACGAACTCCGCCTCCATGGTGGCGTTCGCCTCGAGCGGCGCGTGCCAGTACCCGCGCGCGTGCTGCGTCGCGACGAGGTACTGCGTCGCCCGCGCGATCGCCGGCGCGACGCGCCCACCGAGCCCCGCCTCCTCCCCCGTGTCGGCTCCGCTCACGAGGACGAGCCCTCTCTCTCCACTCATGCCGCCGCCTCCTCCACCGCACCCACGCGGACGATGATGCTCTGCACCTGTACGGCCCGCAACGCCGCGGCGAGCCGCTCCGGCTCCGGCGCGACCGCGAGCACGGCGCCTCCGGCGCCGCCGCCCGTGAGCTTCGCGCCGAACGCGCCCGCGGCGCGTGCCGCCGCGAGCAGTGACTCCACCTCGGGCGCCGACACGCCGAGCTCCCGCAGCAGCTCCTGGTTCCGGTCGAAGGCACGCCCGAGCGCGGGCAGGTCGCCGGCCGCCGCGGCGCGCGCGCCGTCCTCGACGACCGCCCCGACGGCGTCGAAGAGGGCCTCGTGCCGCGCGCGGTCCCCCTCCCAGCGGGCGCGGAGCCCGGTGACGGCGGCGCCGGTGCTGCGCGACCGCTCGCCCAGCGCGACGACGAGCGCGAGCGACCCGGTCGTCCGGACCGGCGTGATCGCGGGCGGCTCGCCGCGGACGAAGCGGAAGAGCCGCGCGCCGGGCCGCGCCGCCGCGGCGGGATCGATGCCCGAGGGATGCCCGTGGAAGATCGCCTCCAGGCGCCGCCCGAGCGCGAGCTCCTCGTCCCGCCCGAGCGTGCGGCGCACCGCGGCGGCGAGCGCCCGCAGGACGGCGACGGCGAGGGCGGCCGAGCTCCCGAGCCCGACGCCCGGCGGCAGCGCGGACTCGATGCGGACGACGAAGCCGCGCGGCGCGATCCCGAGCGCCGCGGCCGCCTCCTCGACGAGGCGGAGGGGCCGGGGGTCGCCCGCCAGGTCGGCACGATCGGTCTCGATGTGTGCCGGGCCGCTCGCGGCGCGCACCTCCGCCACGAGACCCAGGCCGAGCGCCGCGGCGAGCGCCGGGCGCCCGTAGACGACGGCGTGCTCGCCGAGGAGGATCACCTTCCCGGCGGCACGTCCGCGCGCGGGCAGGTTCACGAGCGCGACTCCAGCGTCCGCAGGAGCTCGCGCGCGCGATCGATCTTCACCTCGCCCGCCGCGAGGAGCTTCCGGCGGAGCTCCTCCGCCTCCTCGCCGCGCGCGCCCGCCGCGTGCGACACCGCGCGCGCGTGGAGCGCCATGTGGCCCTTCTGGATCCCCTCGGTCGCGAGCGCCCGCATGGCGCCGAGGTTCGACGCGAGCCCGACGGCCGCCATGATCGACGCGAGCTCACGCGCGGTCGCGACGCTCAGGAGCCGGAGCGCGAGCCGGACACGCGGATGGGACTGGACGACCGGCCCGACCGTCGAGACGGCCATCGGCAGCTCGATCGCACCGATCAGGTGCTCGCCCTCGATCTCCCACGTGGTGAGCGAACGGTACGCACCGTCTCGGCACGCGTAGGCGTGCGCGCCCGCCTCGATCGCGCGCCAGTCGTTGCCCGTCGCGACCGCGAGGGCGTCGACGCCGTTCATGATGCCCTTGTTGTGCGTCGCCGCGCGGTAGGGGTCGTTCGCCGCGAACTCGTACGCGTAGATCATGCGCTCGGCGACCTCGGCGCCCCCCATGTCGTCCTTCGCGAGGGCCGGGAACGGGATGCGCACCACGGCGCGCGCGAGCCGGCGGTCGGCCAGGTTGGAGAGGATCCGGAGGCACGTGGTGCCGCCGGCGATCTCGGCCACCATGGGGGCGAGCGCCTCGACCAGCGAGTTGACGGCGTTCGCGCCCATCGCGTCCCCCGTGTCGAGGAGGACGTGCACGATCACCATCGTCTCGCCCGACCCGGTGCGGACGAGGCGTACCTCGACGTCGCGCGGGCCAGCGCCACGCCGACAGAGGCCGGGCGTCAGCTCCTCGGCCGCCGCGAGCAGCCGCGCGCGCGCGGCGCCGATGCGCTCGACCGCGGCGCCCGGATCGGGGACGTTCACGAGCTGGATCTGGCCGATCATCGCGCCCGGGTCCGCCTCGGCGGCGAAGCCGCCGCCCGCGCGGGCCACCAGCGCCGCGTTCGAGGCGGCCGCGATGACGGACGGCTCCTCGACGACCATCGGGATCACGTGGTCGCGCCCGTTCACCTGGAAGTTCAGCGCCACCCCGAACGGGAGCGCGAACGTCGCGACCGCGTTCTCGACCATGATGTCGGCGACGTCGATCGGCAGCGCGTCCGCCACGCTGAGGATCTCGATCTCCGCCGGCGACAGATCGAGCGCCTCGGCGAGCTTCCGCCGTCGCTCCTCGACCGGCAACTGGTAGAACGCCCGAATCCGCGAATTGACCCGTGAGCTGCTCATGCGCCTCCTCCCGCGATGACCCACTCGTGAAGCCGCCTCCCGACCACCACCGGTGCATGGCCGAGCGCGCCGACGTCGCGCGATCCGGTCAGCACCATCGCCGTCCGGAGACCCGCCGTCAGCCCGGCGATGAACTCCCCCGCCGCCTTGCGCCCACCCTCCCGGTAGGCGCGGAAGACCGGCAGCGCGACGCCCGCCGCGCGGGCGCCGAGTGCCAGCGCCTTCGCCACGTCGAGCCCGGTCCGGACGCCGCCGCTCGCGATCAGGTCGAGCCCCAGGCCGCGGAGCGCGAGCAGCGAAGCCGCCGTCGGGATGCCCCAGTCGGCGAACAGCCCGCCGAGCTCGCGCTCGCGCGCGCCGGCGCGGAGCGCCTCGACCTTCACCCACGACGTCCCGCCGGCGCCCGAGATGTCGACCGTCCGCACCCCGGCGGCGACGAGCCGCTCGCCGACCCGCTGCGACACGCCGCATCCGGTCTCCTTCACGACGCAGGGCAGCGGCAGCTCGCGGACGAGCCGCGCGATCGTGGAGAGCCCGCCGCGGAAGTCGCGATCGCCACCGGGCTGGATGAGCTCCTGCGCGGGGTTAAGATGCAGGCAGAGCGCGTCGGCGCCGACCGCGCGAACGAGGCGCTCGACCTCGGCGGTGGTGAGCGCGCCCGCCTGCACCACGCCCAGGTTGGCGAGCACGAGCGCGGTCGGCGCGTGCGCGCGGACCTCGAAGGTGTGGGCGAGGGACGGGGCGCGCTGCATCGCGCGCTGGGAGCCGAGCCCGAATGCGATGCCGTGCTCCTCGGCCACCTCGGCGAGGCCGCGGTTGATCGCCGAGGCCTCCTCGGTGCCGCCGGTCATGCCGGTGATGAGGAGCGGGGCGCGGAGCCGCTTGCCGAGCAGCGTGGTCTCGACGGCGACCTCGTCGACCGCCAGCTCCGGCAGCGCGTCGTGGACGAGGTCGACCTCCTCGAAGAGCGTCGTCTTGCCCGCGAACTCGACCTCCTCCGCCTCACACAGCTCGAGGTGCGAGCGCTTGCGGTCGCTGATCGTCTCAGTCAGGTGACACCTCGTCGAGCGACGCCTCGTGCGCGCCGTCGGTCGCGATCGCGAGCGGCAGCGGGACGATGCCCTCCTCCCGCCACGCGGCGCGGACGGCCTCCGCCTGCTCGAGGGATGTCGCGAACGCGATCCCGCAGTCGCCGCCGCCCGCCCCGGACGGCTTCCCGACCGCGCCCGCGCGCCGCGCCGCCGCGACCAGCCGGGCGAGCGGCGGCGTGACGATCGGAATGCCGGTCTCCTCGCCCAGCCGGACGAGCAGGTCCGCCGTGCGCGCGGCGGCGTCGAGGAACGCCGTCGCGTCCGAGTCCGCGACCGCGCGGGCCGCGCGCTCGGCCACCGCGCAGAGTGCTTCGAGCGACGCCGGCTCGCGCGCCGCCGCCGCGGCGGCGAACCGCTTGAGCAGCGGGTCGGTCGGCACCGACACCCCTGTCCAGCCGACGACCAGATGGAGCCCCGCCGGCAGCCGTCGGGGGACGACGGCAAGGCGACCGGCGGTGCGCCGGAACTCGATCACGCCTCCGTGCGCCGCCGCGGCGACGTCGGCGCCGCTGCCGTGGCCCTCCTGGAAGAGCGCGTGCGCCGCGACCGCCGCCTCGAAGATCTCCGCCGGGTCGGCGTGCCCGGCGCCACCGAGGAACGCCGCGACGGCGGCCGTGACGCTCGCCGCGCTGCGCCCGAGCCCGAGCTTCATCCCGCCGTCGAGGAAGGCGCGCGAGTCGACCGTCACGTCGGCGCGCATCGCGGCGAGCGCGGGCCGCCACGCGCGGGCCACGCGCAGCGCCGCCAGGACGGCGCCCGCGTCTCCCCCCGTCAGCTCCTCGCCCTCCGGGTCGTCCGTCACGCAGCGACCGCCCTCGGCGAGCGACTCGACGGCGACGCCGCCGCGGTCCGGCGCGAGACGCAGCTCCACCTCCGCGTAGCGATCGACGGCCGCGACCAGCGCGGGCGCCCCGTGGAGGACGGCGTACTCCCCGGTGAGGAAGAGCTTCCCGGGCGCGCGCGCGACGACGCGGGTCACGCGACCACCTCGGCGCCGCGTCCCGGAACGCACGTGAGCACGCGCCCGACGCCCGGCACCGTGCGGAGCGCGTCGGCCACCCGGCCCGCGTCCGCCGGCGCGCACAGCACCTTCACCTGCGGGCCGGCGTCGATGGTCGCGAAGGCCGGCGTCCCGCCCGCCCTGAGCTCCCACACCCGGCGAAGGCAGCCGACCGTCGCCGGGATCCAGTAGAGGAGCGGCGGGCGCGCTGCGAGCCCGATCGCGTGCATCGCGAGCGCGCTGCGCTCCGCGACGAGCCCGAGCGCCGCAAGGTCGCGCGCGCGGATCGCCGCCCGCGCCTCGGCGAGGTCCGCCTCCACGCCCGCAACCCACGCCGGGTAGAACGGCGACGTGGCGGCCCGCGCCATGCCGTCGCGGGACGACACCGCCTTCGGCGCCGTCGACGTGACCGCGACGACCACGCGGACGTCCCAGTGGTCGGGCGCGGCGAGCGGCTCGGCGAACGAGTCGCGCCCGTCCGCGCGCTCGCCCCGCCGCCACTCGACGAAGCCGCCGAAGACCGACCGGGCCGCGGAGCCCGAGCCCCGGCGCGCGAGCACGGAGAGGGCGGTCGGGTCGAGCTCCATCCCCGCGGCGCGGCTCCCTGCGAGCGCGAGCGCGGCGAACGCCGCCGCGGACGACGCGAGCCCGATCCCGCGCGGGACGGTCGCCCGCGTCGAGACGAGGGCACGCTCCCGGCGTCCGGTGGTCTCGCGCACGACGTCGAGGAAGCGCCCGAGCCGCGCCGCCTCCTCGCCGCGCGCGGGCTCCCCGTCGATCTCGAAGCGGTCGGCCTCGCCCGCGCCGAAGGCGACGGACGCCTCGACCGCGAGCCCGTCGAGCGTGAGCGAGATGCTGCCCGTCGCCGGCAGGTTCAGCGCCGGGTCCCGCTTCCCCCAGTACTTGACCAGCGCGAGGTTCGCGTTCGCGCGCGCGGTCGTTGCTGCGGCTGCCATCCCCGGCGGGGTCCTTCTATCGCTTTGGCTCAGACGACGCACATCCAGCTGCCTGACCGAGCACTCTAGACCGATCGGTCAGGCAGCTGCCCAAGAAAATCCCCGTGACCCGGAACGAGACGTCTCCGGACCGCCGGGGACCAAGGTGTCGAATTCGCACGCCGTATAGAGTCTGAGAACTCGGCTGTCAATCCGGCTCGTCGATCTCCGCCGCCCCGAGGGCGTGAAAGAGGCTCGACTCGCGCTGATAGAAGCCCTGGGTGTGGAGGGAGTCGCGGAGGTGGAGGAGCGTGTAGTCGAGGTGGTGGCAGAGCTCGTGGAGGAGCGTCCGGAGAAAGGTGCGGAAGGCCACCACCTGGCCGCGCTTGGCGGTGAGCATCCACACCGTGATGACGTCGCGCCCCCTTCCGTTCGCGGGCGTGTACAGGCCCTGGAGTTCTCCGCCCCGGAGCGGAGGCCGGCGCGCCGCCACGCGGACGCGGACCGACGGCACGCCGAGCGCGGCACAGATCCCGTCGCTGATCCGCTGGGCGAGCGCCTGGACGTCGGCGTCGCGGCCGGTCGCGAGCACCCCCGGAAGCGCGGCCACCGACCCCTGGAGGGCGGGACCGGCGCGAAGCGGCACGACCGGGACGCGGTCGCTCGCCGCCGCCACTCGCTGGAGCCCGGCCGGCAGCCGCCGGTACCACGATGGCCGCGGTCCGGGCGGCGCGGGCGGGCGGGCGGAGGGCGGCATCGACGGCGTCGAGCTTAGCGCGAGCGCGGCTTCACGGCCAAATTGTGGTACGCGGCTCCCGCATGTCGGAGACGCCGTCGGGACGGCTCGCCGCCACGATCGACGAGCTCGTGCGCGAGCATCGCGCGACGTCCCCCACGCCGCGCGCCCTCCCCCACCTCGGCCTCGAGCTCGCGAGCGGCACGGGCTTCCATCTGCTCGATGCGCTCGCCGCCCGCGGCATCTTCCGGAAGTACGAGCTGGTGCTCGACCTGGGCGCGGGCCTCGGCGGCGCGGCGCGCTGGCTCGCGGCCCGGCTCGGCTGCGAGGTGATCGGGACGACCAGCCCCGCCGAGGCCGAGGCCGGCTGGCGGCTCACCCGCAGCGCCCGGCTCTCGGCGCAGGTCCGCCTGGTCGCCGCGGAACCCGTCGCGCTCCCGTTCCTCGACGGTCGGTTCACGCACGTCTGGCTCGTCGAGGCGCTGCCCCGGTTCACCGACCCGCTCGCTGCGCTCCGCGAGGCGTACCGTGCCCTCCGTCGCGGCGGGACCGTGGCGTTGCAGGACCTCGTCGCGACCGGTCGCTCGGGTCCCGCGATCGCGGGCTGGGCGCCGGCCGCCGCAAGCGATCGGGCCGCGATGCTCGCGCGTGCGGGCTTCGTCGACCTCGAGCTGCGCGACCGGACCGCCGAAGCCGCCGAGCGCTCGGCCCAGATCCTCGCTGCCCGCGAACAACTCCTCCGCCGTCTCCGTGCCGATCCCGACCTGGCCCCTTTCGCCACCGAGCGCGAAGCCCTGGCGCACGCGCTCGCGAGCGGCGCCCTCGGCGTCGTCCAGATCCTCGCCCGCCGCCCCTGACGCCGCTATGCCGACGGCGGCCGGCGCCGATGCCAGTCGGTTGCACGCTCGTACCCGTGCCCGGCGGTCAGCACCTCGCCCTCCGCGAACGGTCGCCCGACGAGCTGCAGGCCGATCGGGAGCCCGTCGCGGGTGAAGCCGCACGGCAGGGCCAGCGCGGGGAGCCCGGTCAGGTTGAACGGACCGGAGAAGCGGCAGATCGCCTCGACCGCACCGACCTCGTGGTC
>CAZLYE010000055.1:0-7715 GCA_964562865.1 uncultured Binatia bacterium (SeqCode)
CCGCGAGAACGAGGGCTACGACTACCTCATGCTGCGCACCGGCCTCTCCGGCTCGATGTCGCTCGAGCCCCTCGGCCCGAACCGCACGCGCCTCCGCTTCCGGGAGACGTTCCACATGCCGCGCCGCTGGCTCCGCTGGCTCGAGGCCCCGATCTACCGCTACATCAACCGAAAGAACGAAGAATCGATGCGCTCGGCCGCGGCCTGGCTCACGCGGCACCCGGAGTTCCGTCCCGAGCTTGTCGATCCGTAGTCGCTGGTCGCCAACGAACGGAGGCGGTCGACGGGGAGCGGGGCGCGGGGGACCCCCTGATCGCCGCCTATGAGGCGCCCGCGCGCGGCGGTGGTTCCGTCGAGCGGCGAGGAGCGGCGCCGAATCGAAGGCGAGCAGGGGGTCCCCCGCGCCCCGCTCCCCGAACGAACCCCCTTTCTTCGGCGGCGAACCTACGGGTCGACCGCCAGTGGGCGGAGCTCCGGGTGGCGCGTTAGGTAGGCGCGCGTGTAGGGGCAGGTGGGGACGATCCGGAGCGCGTGGGCGCGCGCGTAGGCGAAGGCGGCGTCGGTGAGCCGGGCGGCGATGTCGCGTCCGCGGAGCGCGGGCGGCGTGTACGTGTGCTGGACGTCGAGGAGGCCGTCGCGCAGCTCGTAGACCAGCTCCGCCTCCTCGCCGTCGACGCGCGCGAAGAAGCGTCCCGGCTCGTGCTCGACGCGGACGTCCATGCGCGGATCGTTACCGGGCGGCGGCGCAGGGTCAAGCCCGGTTCGGCTCGGTCAACTCGTGAGGGTGCGGTTCGCGGATGTCCCGGGCGGCTGACCGGCCACGTTCGCACGCGCCCGGCGTACGCTCGTTGCCTCGTTCCAGGTCTCCAGGATGATGCCGATCGATGCGGCGAAGATCCGCAGCGCCTGCTCGTCGCGGTCGTCGAACGCCGGGGCGCCGCGCTTGTTGAGCAGCGTCATCGCGGCAAACGGGCGCCGAGCCCGGTTGAAGATGGGTACGCAGAGGAGGCTTTGCGTCTGATAGCCGGTCGCGCGGTCGACGTCCGGATTGAAGAACGGGCTCTGGTAGGCGTCTGGGACGTTGAGCGGCTGCCCGGTCCGGATCACCTCCCCCGCGATCCCCGTCGCGAGCGGCACGCGGATGTCGAGCGAGCGTTCGCCCTCTCCCTGCGCCACCTTCGACCAGAGCTCGCCGCGCGCCACGTCGACGAGGAATATCGACGCCCGCTCGGCGTCCACCACCTGACCGACCTTCACCGTGAACGCCTCGAGCACCTGCTCGAGCATGATCTCGAACGCCTCGTCCGTGCTCATCATCATCACATGGAGCAGCTGCTGCGCCTCGGCCGTCACCTGCTCCAGCACCCGCGTGAACGCCTCGGGCGTCATCCCCTGCACCTGGCGCGTCAGCTCTTCCGTGCGTTTCGACTTGGCGAGCGTGCCGAGGAGCTGCTGGGTGCTCGCGAGCACGGCGTCCGCGAAACCCGAGAGCCGCCCTTCCTCGAGGTGGACGATCCGGTCGGCGATGTCGAGGATCCGGTTGTCGTGCGTCACGAGGACGACGGCCGCGCCCTCGCGCTTCGCGAGATCGTGGATGCGGTCGACGACCTCGCGGCCGGACTTCCGGTCGAGGGACGCGGTCGGCTCGTCGGCCAGGATGATCCGCGGGCGGGCGGCGAGCGCCCGCGCGATCGCCACGCGCTGCTTCTGCCCGCCCGAGAGCCGGTCCGGATAGCGGCGCGCGTGCTCCCCCAATCCGACGCTCGCGAGCATCTCCTGCGCGCGCGCCGTGGCGGCCGCCGACGTGAGTCCCCGTTCGCCGCGCAGCGACATCTGCACGTTCTGCTCGACCGTGAGCGAGTCGAGCAGGTTGTGGAGCTGGAAGATGTACCCGATCTGCTGGCGTACTTGGACCAGCGCCCCCTCCGTCGCCCCGCGGAGCTCCTGCCCGAGGACGCGGACGCTGCCCTGCTGTGCCGTGCGGAGTGCCCCGATGAGCGTCAGAAGCGTCGTCTTCCCGGATCCCGACGGGCCCGTCAGGATGACGATCTCGCCCGGTTGCACCGCGAGTGAGACGTCGAAGAGTATCTGCCGGCGGAGCCCGCCCGTCCCGAAGTGGTGGTCGACGTGCTCGAGGACGACGAGCGGCTCCGCCGCCATCAGAATATCTCCGCCGGGTCCGCGGCACGGAGCTTCCGCATCGCGATCAACCCGGACACCCAGCACATCACGATCGTCAGACAGAGCGCGAGGAGAGCGCGGCCGGGAGCGAGCCGCATCGGGAGCCGGGTCGCGGACGCCGTGAGGCCGTACAGCCAGACGCAGACCCCGATGGCGGGCAGGTAGCCGACCACGGCGAGGATCAGCGCTTCCATGAGGACGACGGACGCGAGGTAGCGCTGCGTGTAGCCGAGCGCCTTCAGTGTCGCGTACTCGGAGAGGTGATCCGTGATGTCGGTGAAGAGGATCTGGTAGACGATGATCGCGCCGACGACGAGGCCCATGAGCACGCCGAAGGTGAACACGTAGCCGATCGGGGTGTTCGTCTCCCAGTACCGCACCTCGCGTGCGATGAACTCCTCACGGGTGAGCGCATCCACGTCGTGCGGAAGGGCCGCGGACAGTGCGGCACGGACCCGCGTGGCATCGGCGCCCGGCCGGAGCTTGACGAGCCCAAGCGAGATCGCGCCCGGCGACTGGAACGGGAAGATGCGGTGGAAGTTGAGATCGCTCGCGACCACGGTCCCGTCGATCCCGAACGAGCACCCGAGCCGGAACAGGCTCTTCACCGTGACCCGGCGCCCATCCACTTCCGTGCCGATCTCGTCGCCCGCCCGCAGCGTCGCGGCGACGGGACCGAACTCGGGCCGCGAGAGCTCGTCGTACAGGACCACGTCGGGATACCGCATCACCGCCCGCGCGGCCCTCACCTCCGGCACGTCGAGTACGTCCTCGGACGGATCGACGCCGAGGACGAAGATGTTCCGGCTGCGGCCGGTGATCGGGTTCTTCCAGCGCGCGATCCCGGTGTAGAGCGGCGTGACGGATTCGACCCCGTCGAATCCGAGCGCCTGGTAGAGACGCCGCCGCGCGAACAACGCCGGAAACGGGAGGATCGTGTAGTTCGGGTGGATGAGCACGACGTCCGCCGCCAGGCGGCGATGAACGATCACCGCGCTCGTGAAGAGCGCGTCGTGGAACCCGAGCTGCATCAGCATGAGGGCGACCGCGAACGCCACGCCGGCGAGCGCGACCGCGAACCGCACCTTCTGCCGCCGGAGCTGGAACCACGCGAGTCGCGCGGCCGAGATCATGCGCGCGGACGGACGCCCTCAGTCGGGCGCGATCGCAACTTCGACCTGGAGGTTCGAGAGAGCGGCGGCACGGGAGCTGTCGTCGAGCTTGATCTCGACCTCGACCACACGCGCGTCCGTCCGCGCCGCCGGGTCCGTGTCGAGCACGTCGAGCTTCCCGATCTTCATTCCGACCCGCTCCACGGTGCCGGTGAGCGCGGGGTCGAGGGCGCGGCTCCGGATCGTGGCCCGCTCGCCCGGCTTCACCCGGCCGACGTCGGTCTCATAGACCTCGGCCACGGCGTACATCCGGTCAGTCTGCGCGAGCTCGGCGATGCCGTTCGGCCCCACGCGCTCACCCCGTCGCGCGTGGATCTCGATGATCTGTCCGCGCATCGGCGCGCGCACCGTGTCCATGTCGAGCGCCGACTGCGCGCCCTGGAGCTCGGCGCGCGCGACGTCGACCTTGAGCTGCGTCTCCTCGCGGAGCGACGGCGCCGCAATCCCGGTCCGGAAGAGCTCGTTCACGCGCCCGAGGTCCGCGAGCGCGTTGGTGAGCTCGGCCTTCGCTCGCGCCACTCGAGATTCGCTCTCGGCGAGCGAGTCCAGGACTGCGATCGGCTGGTCCAGCTCCACGCGGTCGCCTTTCTCGACGAGCAGCTTCGCGATCACGACCGTCGGGCGCGACGGTCCCGAGATCCGGATGATTCCGTCCTTCGGCTCGAGTCGCCCGAGGGCGGTGACCATCCGCGACTCGGCTGTCGGCGCGCTCGCCGATGCGCTGCCGGGGGGAGCGTCGACCGAACCGCAGGCTGCTCCGATGCTCGCGACGAGCGCGAAGGGAACGGCCCTGCGCACCCACATACTCTCGAGTCGCTCCATGCCCAGATCCCGGGACGCCGCCTTCTACCGCTTGCGTCCCGAGGCTGGCAACAGCCGACGCATGCGGGTTCCCCGGGCGACGGTGCCGTTGACTTGCCGCGTCGAGCGGCGTAGCGCCGAGGCATGCGCTGCGGGAGCTGCGGCACCGAGCTGATCGCGGGCAAGAAGTTCTGCCATGCCTGTGGAGCCCGCGCGGCGCTCGAGTGTCCCGGCTGCGGCGCGAGTGTCGCGCCCGAGTTCCGCTTCTGTCCCGACTGCGGGCGCGACCTCGCGAGCGGCGTCCACGACGTGCCGCCGCCGATCGAGGACCCGCTGGCGCGACTCTCGCAGAGCATTCCCGAGGGCCTCGCGCGGAAGATCCGTGCGGCGCAGACCGCGATCGAGGGCGAGCGCAAGCAGGTGACCGTGCTCTTCTGCGACCTCGTCGGATCGACGGCGATCGCGGAAGGCCTCGACCCCGAGGAATACGGCGATCTCCTGGACGAGTACCTGGCGCTCGGGTTCCGCGAGATCTACCGCTTCGAGGGCATCGTCAACCAGCTCGCGGGCGACGGCATGATGGCGCTCTTCGGGGCGCCGGTGGCCCACGAGGACGCGCCGCAGCGCGCGGTGCGCGCGGCGCTCGCCATCCGCGACGCGCTCGCCGCGCTGAACGAGCCCCGGGCCCGCGGGGCGCACCTCCGCGTCCGCATCGGCATCCACACCGGACCGGTGGTGGTCGGAACGATCGGCAACGACCTCAAGATGGACTACACCGCGATCGGCGACACGACGAACCTCGCCTCGCGGCTCCAGACACTCGCCGCGCCGGGGATGGTGCTGGTCAGCGAGGCCACGCACCGTCTGGTGCGCGGCTTCTTCCGCGAGCGAGCGGCCGGACCGCTCACGGTGCGCGGCAAGAGCGAGCCGGTCACGGCCTACGAGATCCTCGGCGAGAGCGCGAGCGCGACGCCCATGGCGATCGCCGCCGAGCGCGGCCTCACGCCGCTCGTCGGGCGGGTCGATGAGCTGGCGCAGCTCGAGGACTGCTTCCGCCGGCTCGAGGCGAGCCTCGCGCAGGTGGTCGCGGTGGTCGGCGACGCCGGCCTCGGGAAGTCCCGGCTGCTCTACGAGTTCAAGCAGCGGCTCGACGGCCGGCCGGTCATGTTCTTCGAGGGTCGCTGCTCCTCGCTCGGCCAGGCGGTCCCCTACTCGCCCTTCCTGAGCATGCTGAAGCACTACTTCGGCCTCCTGCCGGGCGACTCGGTGCCCGTCGCCTGCGCCAAGGTCGCCGACACGCTCGGCGGCTGGTCGGCGGAGAAGGCCGAGCAGGAGTACCCCGCGCTCAGCCGCATGCTCGGCCTCACCGTCGAGCAGCGACGCGACCCGGCGCCCGACGAGATGAAGCGCGAGACGTTCGACGCCGTCACGCGGCTCCTCCTCGCGGAGAGCCAGGACGCCCCGGTGGTCGTCACGCTCGAGGACCTCCATTGGATCGACGACGCCTCGCGGGAGCTGCTGGAGAACGTCGTCGCGCGGCTCGCGAACGTCCGCGTGATGGTGGTGGTGACGCACCGACCGGAGGATCGCGCGACGTGGCGGACGCGCGCCGCGCTCACCCAGCTCGTCCTCCGCCGTCTCTCGGACGACGAGATCCGGGAGGTCGTACGCGCCGTCGCGGGCGGGCCACTGCCGGCGGAGCTCGAGGCGCTGCTGGTCCAGAAGGCGGAGGGCAGCCCGTTCTGCGCGGAGGAGATCACGCGCTCGCTCATCGAGGAGGGCTACCTGGTCCAGAACGGCGGCGGGAAGAAGCTCACGCGGCCGGTCGAGGAGATCCGCATCCCGGGCACCGTCCAGGAGGTGATCGCCGCGCGGCTCGATCGCCTCGGCCCGCAGGCGAAGCGCGTCGCCCAGGTGGCCGCCGTCCTCGGCCGCCAGTTCCGGAGCGATCAGCTGGGTGAGCTCCTGCGGCCCGAGGGCATCGACGTCGAGCGCCAGCTCGGGGAGCTCGAGCAGCGGGGCATCCTGCACCGGAAGAGCGTCCTCACGAGCGACGAGTACCGTTTCGGCGAGAGCCTGACCCAGGAGGTCGCGTACGAGGGGCTGCTCCTGAAGCAGCGCCGGCAGCTCCACGAGCGGATCGCTCTCCTGCTCGAGGCGCAGGCGGGCGACACGGGGCCCGAGCGGTCGGCGCTCCTCGCCCACCACTTCGTACGGAGCGAGAACCGTCCGCGCGCGATCGAGGCGCTTCTCCGCGCGGGCCAGGACGCGGAGAACCTGCCCTCGTACCGGACCGCCGTCGACTTCTACCGGCGCGCGTGGGAGCTGGTGACCCTCGAGCCGGACGGCGAGCAGTCACGCCGCGCCGAGCTCGCGGCCACCTACGCCCTCGCGCGGATCGGCGTCGTGTTCGGCTGGCCACCGCTCGAGGAGGCGGAGCGCGCGGCGCGGCGCGGCCGCGAGCTCGCGGAGGCGCTCGGCGACACGGAGTCGCTGGCGGGGCTGCTCTACTTCCACGGCGTGACGATCATGCTCGGCAACCACCAGGACTTCGCGCGCGGCATGGCGCTCGCCGAGCAGAGCGTCGCGGTCGCCGAGCGGGCGGGGCTGAAGCTGACGGTGCTGCGCCTCTCGCGCGGCCTCGCGATCAACCATGCCCTCGACGGCCGCTTCGACCTCGCGCGACGCGCCTGCGACTGGTTCATCGCGGAGCTGGCACGCACCGAGGACCCACTCTCCGACCTCTACGTCAGCGCCTGCTGGATCCGCGACAACGTCCTCTACCTGAGCGACGCGCTCGACGAGGCCTTCGCGAGCTCGCTCGCGACCCACGCGAGCGCCGTCCGCGCGCCCAACCGCACGTCGACGGCGGGCGCGGCGAACATCCTCGCCCAGATCCAGTTCCTGCGCGGTGAGTACGCCGAGGCGCTCCGCTGGGCCGACGAGAGCGTCACCGTGTCCGAGACGATCGGGAACGTCTCCGGCTTCACGGGCCCCGCCGCCGTGGCGCTGGCGTCGCGGGTCGAGCTGGGCATGCCGACGGATGCCGATCGCTATCTCGACCTCATCGACCAGGCGTTCACCGCCGGCGGCACGGTGCAGAGCAACTTCCGCTTCATCGCCGACGGCCTGCTCGCCATCGGCGACCTCGGCCGCGCGGAGTACCTGGCGGAGCAGCTCGGCCGTCACCCGAGCCGGACCGGGCGGCTTCGCGAGGCCTACACCGCGGCGGCGGTCGGGGAGCTGATGCTGCGGCTCGGACATCACGACGAGGCCGAGCGCTCCTTCGCCCAGGCCATGGCGGTCGGCGAGCTGATCGGCGCCCGCTCGACGGTGGCGGCCGGGGCGGTCGGCGCCGCCGAGCTGGCGGCAGTGCGCGGCGACGCGCGGGCGAGCGCGCGACACCTCGAGCGCGCGCTCACGATCGCACGCAGCATGCGCCTCGGGCGCTACCTCCGCCGCGCCGAGCAGCTCCTCGCCGCCAGCTGAGAGGCGGCGTCCGGGCGCGTGTGAGGCCAGCGTCCGTCTGGCGCGCGGAGGGGGCGCCGCCGGCGCCCCCGC
>CAZLYE010000056.1:0-3619 GCA_964562865.1 uncultured Binatia bacterium (SeqCode)
CGGCGACACCTGCTGGAACGCGGTCGTCCCGAAGAGATGATGCACGATCACGAGCCGGGGCGCGTCGGTCCAGAGCGGCGTCAGGAACGGGAGCTTGTTGTGCGCCTCGACCAGCACGTCCGGCCGCTCGGTGCGGAGGTACCGGCGGCACGCCGGCCCGACGCGCGCGTAGTACGAGTAGCGGTTCCCGCAGCGCCGCACGTCGACGCCCGCGATGCGCGTCTCCGGCGCCCCGCCCGGGAAGCCGGCGCAGAGCATCGTCACCCGGTCGCCGGCCGCAGCGAGCCGCCCGAAGATCTCGAAGAGGTGGATCTCCGCGCCGCCCGCGCGCGGGTTGTCGAGGTCGCGCTCGTTCAGGATGAGGACGTGGCGGCCCATCCCGCGCTCAGAGCCTCCCGACGAGCGCCGCGACGCGGAGCCACCAGACGATCCACAGGGCCTCAAGGCTGATGCGCTTCGTCATCTTCGAGTCACCGACGGTCCGATCGATGAAGATGATGGGAATCTCCTTGACTCGCAAACTCCGCCGCCACGCCCGGTAGGTCATCTCGATCTGGAACGCGTAGCCGTTGGAACGCACCCCGGCGAGGCCGACCCTCTCCAGCGCCGAGCGGCGCCAGCACTTGAAGCCGCCCGTCACGTCGCGGATCGGGAGCCGCGTCACCCACCGGGCATACCAGTTGCCGAAGTAGCTGATCAGGAGACGGTCGATCGGCCAGTTCACCACCGTGATGCCCTTCGAGTAGCGCGAGCCGAGCACCACGTCACACCCGTCGATCTCCTCGAAGAAGCGCGGGAGCATCGAGGGCGCGTGCGAGAAGTCCGCGTCCATCTGCACCACGAGCTCCGCCCCGTGCGCGAGCGCCCAGGCGAACCCGTCCTTGTAGGCGGGCCCGAGCCCCTCGCGGTGGTCCCGCGAGAGCAGGTGGACGCGCCGGTCGCCGCTCGCCAGCTCCGTCACCGCGGCGCCCGTGCCGTCGGGAGAGCGGTCGTCCACGACCAGGACCTCGATCTCGCGGTCCTGGGCGAGCACCTCCGGGATCAGCGCCCGGATGTTGTCGCGCTCGTTGTACGTGGGGATGACGACGATCTTCTTCGGCACGGCTGACGCCCTCGCACGCCCCGCGAGGGGTCCGCGCGGAGCCCAGCGCTACCACATCTGTCCGGCGGCGCGGAAGCGTGACGCGAAGCGGGGCTGCCCGGCGAGTGCCCCGCCCGTCGGCCGGCTCACGGTGCGGTGATCCGCAACCTGGGGAAGTAGGTCCGGTAGCGCCTCGCGTCGCGGGTGAGGAGCGTCATGCCCTCCACGGCAGCATGTGCGCCGATGTAGAAATCGGGTAGCGGGGCCCGCCGGTCACCTCGACGCCGACGGTAGTCGAGGAAGCATTTCCCCGCGAGGAAGGCTGCCTCCCACGGAAGCGGGAAGCGATGGAAGGAGGCGGGAGGGAGCGCGTCTTCGAGCTCCTCGATGGTCGCGAAGCGGATGGAGACCTCGGCGTAGATGATGGGGTTGATGCCGAGGGTCCCATCGGACGCAGATCGGGCGAGAGCCTCCGAAGACCACCCGAACCATCGCTCGTCCTCGGTGAGGACGTCGAGCAGGACGTTGCTGTCGACGAGGACGGCGCTCACCTCGTCCCCCGGGTGAGGGACATGATCTCGTCCGTGGTCATCCGCACCGTGCCCTTGCCCCGGAGTCGATTCACCACCGACCGGCCTCGCCGTTGGCGCTTCGCCGCCGCCCTCCGGATACGCGCCGCGTTGCCGACCACCTCGAACTCCACTTCGCTGTTGGGCAGGAGCCCGAGACGCTCGCGGATCTCGACCGGGATCGTGACCTGCCCCTTCGACGTGATGCGCACGCTCATGCCCTCCCGTAATACCTTTTCGGGTATTACTCTGCCGGAGACGGAACCCCGGGGTCAACTGTCCCCCGCGCCCAAGACCCGCCATGTGGGCCGGGCGACGCGATTTCACCGCCGCCAGCCCCGCGATCGGGCGACCGGCCAGCTCGATCTCGGGTCGGCCTAGTCGAGCTGGTACTGGCTCCGCCAGTCGACGTCTTCGCGGAGCGGCGGCTGCTTCGCCTTCTCGAGGAGGTACGGCCCGAGGACGAGGTTGTCCATCTCGGTGCGCATGAAGCAGAGGTACGCGTCGCGCGGCGTGCAGACGATCGGCTCGCCGCGGACGTTGAAGCTCGTGTTCACGAGGACCGGGCAGCCGGTGAGCGCGTGGAAGCGCGAGAGGAGCGCGTGGTAGAGCGGGTTCGTCTCCGCGTGCACCGTCTGGATGCGTGCGGAGTAGTCGACGTGGGTGACCGCGGGGATCGTCGACCGCGGCACGTTGAGCTTCTCGATGCCGAACAGGCGCTGTTGGTCCTCGGTCATCGCGATCCGGTGCTCGGGCCGCACGGGCGCGACGAGCAGCATGTAGGGCGAGTCGACGTCCAGCTCGAACCACTCCGTCAGGCGCTCGCGCAGCACACTCGGCGCGAAGGGGCGGAAGCTCTCGCGGAACTTGATCTTCAGGTTCATCACGGACTGCATCTTGGTCGATCGGGGATCGCCCAGGATGCTCCGGTTCCCGAGCGAGCGCGGGCCGAACTCCATCCGTCCCTGCAGCCAGCCGATGACCTTCTCCCCGGCGAGGAGGCCTGCGGTCCGGTCGATCAGCGCCTCGGGGGAGAGCTTCTCCGCGACGGCGCCCGACGCCGCGAGGAAGCGCGCGATCTCGGCCTCGTCGAACGCCGGGCCGAGGTACGAGCCACGCATGCCGTCGCCCTCGGAGCGGTGCCGGCGCGGCGTCCCGAGCACCTTGTGCGCGATCGTGAGGGCGACGCCGACCGCGCCCCCGGCGTCCCCCGCCGCGGGCTGGATCCAGAGACGCTTGAACGGGCCCTCGCGGAGGAGCCGTCCGTTCCCGACGCAGTTGAGCGCCACGCCGCCCGCGAGGCAGAGGTTCTCCATCCCGGTCTCGCGGTGCACGTGGCGCGCCATGCGGAGCATGATCTCCTCCGTCACGACCTGGACGGAGGCGGCGAGGTCCATCTCGCGCTGGGTGAGGTTCGACTCGGGCTTCCGCGGCGGGCCGCCGAAGAGCCCGTCGAACGCGCCGTTCGTCATGGTGAGCCCGTGGACGTAGTTGAAGTAGTCCATGTTCAGCTTGAAGGAGCCGTCCTCCTTCAGGCCGACGAGCTTGTCGAAGATCACGTCGACGAAGCGCGGGGTGCCGTACGGCGCGAGCCCCATCACCTTGTATTCGCCGGAGTTCACCTTGAAGCCGGTGTAGTAGGTGAACGCGGAGTAGAGCATCCCGAGCGAGTGCGGGTAGTGCAGCTCGGCGAGCAGCTGGAGGTCGGTGCCGCGGCCGACGCCGTAGGACGACGTGGCCCACTCCCCCACCCCGTCCATCGTCAGCACCGCCGCCTCCGCGAACGGCGACGGATAGAACGCGCTCGCGGCGTGCGACTCGTGGTGCTCGGCGAACAGCACCGTGCCCTTGAACCCTTCGAGGGCGGTGCGGATCAAGTCGCGGGTGAAGAGCTTCTCCTTGAGCCAGACCGGCATGGCGGTGAGAAACGACCGCAAGCCGAGCGGGGCGACGCCGACGTAGTTCTCGA
>CAZLYE010000057.1:0-5943 GCA_964562865.1 uncultured Binatia bacterium (SeqCode)
TCGGCGCGAGCGACGCGTCGGCCGGCGAGGAGACGCCACCCTGGGAGATCACGGTCGCGAGCGCCGAGCTGGTAGGCGGCACCGTGCACCACCTCGACGCCGCCACCAGCGAGGAGACGCTCGCGCTGGCCGTCGAGGAGGCCCAGGTGGGGAGCGTCGCCGCCCCCGACGTCCCGGTGCCGATCTCGCTCGAAGCGAGCGCCCGCTCCGGCGGACGCATCGCCGCCGAGGGAGAGCTGGTCCGCGCGCCGCTGGGCGGGCGGGCGCGGGTCGAGCTCACAGGCCTCGTGCTGGCGCCGCTCGCAGCCCTTTTCGGGGCACCGGTCCAGCTCGAATCGGGACAGGTCACGGGGGCCTTCGACGTCTCGCTCTCACGGGGCGTGATCGAGGGATCGGGAACGGCCAGCGTCACCGATCTGAAGACGATCTCCCCCGACGCGGCACATCCCGAGGACGTGATGGCGTTCAAGGAGCTCCGCCTCGCGCTCAGGCGACTGCGCACGTCTCCTCCGGAGGCGGCGCTCGACTCGGTCGAGCTCGACTGGCCGTACGTCCTCATCGACCGCAGGCCGACCGGCATCTTCCCGCTCTCGCTCGCTTCGGCGGCCGGCTCCTCGGCGTCCGCCCGCCCGCCCTTCACCGTGCGGCTCAGCCGTCTCCACGTCCTCGGGGGCCGCCTCGACTTCCGGGACACCACGATCGAGCCGCCGTATTGGCGGTCGCTCGCCGAGCTCGAGGCCGACGCACACCGGGTGGACGCTCCCGCGATCCGGATCGGGACGATACGCACGAAAGGCCTCGTCGACGAGATCTCCCCGCTCCAGGTGGAGGGCACGGTCGGCGACCGCACCCGTCTCGTGGCGAAGGTGGAGCGGCTCGACCTGCTCCCGTTCAACGCCTACCTGCAGGGCGCGGCGCCGTACACCGTCGCGTCGGGCTCCGTGACCGGACGGAGCGAGATCACGCTCGAGCGCTCGCAGCTCGAGGTGAACAACGAGGTCGTCCTCTCGCGGCTCGGGCTCGCCGGCGGCGGGGACGACGACTTCGTGAAGCGCGAGGTCGGGATCCCCCTCACCCTCGCCCTCGCGCTCATGAAGGACTACCGCGGCGACATCGCGCTCGCGCTGCCGTTCGGCGGCGACCTGAAGGAGCCCGCCTTCGAGATGCGGTCGGTCGTCCTGCAGGCGATCGTGCAGGCCATCCGCGGCGCGGTCCTCTCCCCGCTGAACGCGCTCGGCCGCGTGTTCCTCCACGACGGCCGGATCGAGAAGATCGCGCTGCAGGCCGTCCCGTTCCCGCCCGCCGCTCGGCACCTCGACGAGGCGGGACGCCAACGGCTCCAGCAGGTGGCGCGCGTCCTCGAGGCACACCCCGACCTGGCGATCCGCATCCGGGGCTTCGCGGCGACGGCCGACGTCGAGCGGATCCAGGACGAGGCGACGCTCTCGGCGCTCGGCGGCGAGCCCGCGACCGACCCGGTGCCCGCGTTCTTGCGGGCACGGTTGAACGGCGGCACGCCCCCCCTCCTCGACGGGCGTCAGCAGGCCCGGCTCGACGCGCTCCGGGCGGGCCTGCCCTGGCCGGGCGCGGAGCTCCGGGCGCTCGCGATCGACCGCGGCGCCGTCGCAACGGCCGCGCTCGTCGTCGACCACGAGATCGACCCGCAGCGCGTGGCGGCCGACACGCCGGAGGTTCCCAGGCCGGAGCACCTCGCGCCGGTCGGCGGGGCGAGCGTCGAGCTGCACGAGCGGTGAGCCTTGCGCGTCGCCGCGCGGAGGGCTAGATCAGCCGCCGTCACCACCACGCGGAGGGAGGCGACCATGCGGGGAGCCGGTAGACGTCTCACGCTCGGTGTCGCGATGCTGGCGGCCGTGACGATCCCGGCGGGACGGGCGGCGGGAACGACCTTCGAGGAGCGATCGCCCGGCGCGCGCGCCATGTACACGGGCATCGCCGTCGTCGCGAACGTCGTGCCGGTCGTCTCGACCCTCTACGTGCCGCGCTGCCTGCCGGGCTACGTCGTGTGCAAGGCGATGTTCGCCTGCATCAGTTTCATCGCCGCGAGCGGACAGATCGCCCTGTCGGGCGGGAGGGACCTCACCCAGACGCGGGCGATCCTCTACCGCGGATTCGCGGGTGACTGGTACCTCACCGGACGCCACACGAGCCACGAGGTCACGCCCGAGGTGCTCCCCGAGCCGCCCCCGCCGCCCTCAAGCGGCGAAGGCGGCCAGTGGCAGCCACCGCCGCTCTGACGGCGGGGCGTCCTACTCCGAGATCACCTTGACCGACTTGATCGTGATCGGATCGACCGGCACGTTCTGGTGCGGCCCCTTGCTGGTGGTCTTCGCCTGCTCGATCTTCTTCACCACGTCCATGCCGTCGACCACCTTCCCGAAGACGGCGTAGCCCACCTTGTCCGCGGCGCTCTCCTTGTTGAGCGCGACGTTGGGCTTCACGTTGATGAAGAACTGCGACGTGGCGCTGTCGGGGACCGACGTGCGCGCCATCGCGATCGTACCGATCTCGTTCTTGAGACCGTTGTCCGACTCGTTCTTGATGGGCGGCTTCTGGCCCTCACGCTTGTCCTGCATGTCGGCCGTCAGCCCGCCCCCCTGGATCATGAAATCCGGGATGACGCGGTGGAAGATCGTCCCGTTGTAGTAGCCGGCCTTCGCGTAGTCGAGGAAGTTCTTGACCGTGATCGGGGCCTTGTCGGCATAGAGCTCGATCTTGATGTCACCCATCGACGTGGACATGACGACCATGGGATTTCCTTTTCCGGCCGCGCCGCCGGCCCATGCGAGACCGAGCGTCGCCACGGCCATTGCGATCACCAGCGAGCGCCACGACACCATCATCCTCCCCTCCTTCGTCCGAGATGCTTGGTCCGGTCCTCTTTCCACAGGCTTCCCGGGGCCGCAAGGCCCACGGGCGCGATCAGTGATGGTGATGCCCCGCCGGTGCCGGAAGCGTGAGCGTCGGGATCATCCGCGCGAGATCGCCCCGCACCGTGATGCAGCGGCGGTCGTAGAGCCCGGTGACGAAGCGCTCGAGCGACACGTCCGCGTCGACCACCACGTCGCTCTCGGCGTCCAGCGCCATGATCTGGTCGAGCGCCTCGCGCACCGTCGGCACGTTCCCGGACACCCGGATGCCGACGATCGACGTGCTGCACGACCGTCCCGTCACGCCGGGTCGCAGGAGCTTCACGTCGATCGGCTCCCGCTCCGGCCGCATCACGCCGAGCGCACCGAGCGAGGTCGTGCAGCCGGCCAGGGCGAGCGCCGGGAGAACGGCCGCGATGCGGGTCATCCGAGGGCTCCCGAGTCCTTCAGGCGTGCGATGTCGTCCCAGCCGTAGCCCGCCTCGAGCAGCACCTCCTCCGTGTGCTGCCCGAGCTCGGGGGCCTGTCCGGAGACGGCGGTCGGCGTCCCCTCGAAGCGCACCGGGCTCTTGACGATCCGCAGCGGCCGGCCGTCCGGGAGGCTCGTCTCCGCGAACGCCCCGATCGCCTCCGCCTGCGGATCGGAGACGACGTCGGCGACGGACTGGATGGTGCCCCAGAAGCACCCCGCCCCATCGAGGATGGCCCCCCATTCGGCGAGCGTCCGCGAGGCGAACAGCGGGTCGAGGATCGCGATCAGCTCGCGCGCGTGCTGGAAGCGGACGAGCGCATCCGCGAACCGCTCGTCCTCCGCGACGTCCGCGCGGTCGATCGCCGCGCAGAAGGCGCGCCAGTGCCGGTCCGGTTGCAGCATGATCAGGTGCAGCCAGCGGTCGTCCCGCGTCCGGTAGAAGTTGAACAGCGGGTTCGGCGCGGCCCGCCGGCCTCCCGGGGCGTGGCAGTACCCGGTCGTGATCGCCGCCTGGATGTCGCTGGCGAGCATCCACATGCCCGCCTGGAAGAGCGACATGCCGATCTCCTGCCCGTAGCCCGTCCGCTCCCGCGCGAGCAGCGCCGCGGCGATCGCTCCCGCCATCCCGAGGCCGGTCATGTGATCGCCCATCCCCGGACGCTGCGTCGGCGGAGGCCCCTCCGGCTCGCCGAGGGACGCCATGATGCCGGCCCGCGCCCAGAATGCGGCGTAGTCGAAGGCGGCACGGTCGCGCTCCGGACCGCCGATCCCGTAGCCGGTGAGGCTCGCGTACACGAGCCGCGGGTTCACGCCGCGGAGCGTCTCGTAGTCCATCCCGAGCGCGGCGAGCTTCTGGCGTCGGATGTTCGAGACGAACACGTCGCTCTGTCGCACGAGGGTATGCGCCACGTCGCGACCGTCGGGCGTGCGGAGGTCGAGGACGATGCCACGCTTGCCGCGGTTGTCGAGCTGGAAGGCCGGGTTCACGTCGGGCTGGTAGGGGACGAGGCCGGTCGCCGCGAGCCCGCGGAGGGGGTCGCCGTTCGGCGGCTCGATCTTGACGACGCGCGCCCCCCAGTCGGCGAGGACAGCGGCCGCCGAAGGGACCGCCACCCAGATCCCCAGCTCGAGCACGCGCACGCCGTCGAGAGGGCCCTGCATGCGCGCCGACCCTGCCATGCACGCGCGGCTCTCTGCAAACCCGTCCGGCCGTGGTACACGAGCCGGCATGACGGACGACGGCCACCTTCTCGGTCCGACGTCGCACTACTTCTACTCGCAGCGCCTGAAGCTCCACTACGTCGACTGGGGGAACGCCGAGAAGTCGCCAATGCTGCTCCTGCACGGCGGCCGCGATCACTGCCGGAGCTGGGACTGGGTCGCGGCCGATCTCCGCCGCTCGTTCCACGTGATCGCTCCGGACCTGCGCGGGCATGGCGACTCGGCGTGGGCCATCGGCAGCACGTACTCGATGATCGACTACGTGCTCGACGTCGCGGCGCTGCTGAAGACGCTCAACCTCTTCCCGATCACGATCATCGCGCATTCCCTCGGCGCGCGCGTCGCGCTGCAGTATGCGGGCGTCTACCCGGATCGGGTCGCGCGGATGGTCGCCATCGAAGGGCTCGGGCCGCCCGCGGGGCTCACCAAGCCGCCCTCGGCCGTCACGCGGATGCTCCAGTGGGTGCGCGAGATGCAGGCGCTCGCGCGGCGGCATCCGAAGCCGTACTCGACGCTCGAGGAGGCGATCGCGCGCATGCGCGAGGCCAACCCGCACCTGACCGCCGAGCAGGCCCGGCATCTCACGGTGAGTGGCGTCATCCGCCACGAGGACGGAACCTACTCGTGGAAGTTCGACAACTTCGTGCGGGCCGTCTCGCCCTATCTGTTCAACGTGGACGAAGCGCGCGAGATCTGGAGCCACATCACGTGTCCGGTCCTCCTAGTGCGCGGCAGCGAATCCTGGGCGCCGGACCCGGAGGCGGAAGGACACGCCACGACGTTCCGCCATCCGCGGATCCTGACGGTGCAGAATGCGGGACACTGGGTGCACCACGACCAGATCGAGGTGTTCCTGCGCGGGGTGAGGGAATTCCTCGACGTCGAGTGAGCCCGGTGCGCGTGGCGGCGGTGTGCCTGCTCGTCGTCACGGGCTGCCGCGGGGGGGCCGACGAGACCCGCACCGACCTACGAGCGTATCTGGCGCACACGAAGACCTGGGCTCCGGTCGACGCCGAGGCCGCACGCACCATCGACCGGATCCTGAAGACGCAGTTCGTCGACGAGGCGGAGGTCCGGCGCCAGATCGCGGACAGCCGGCCGCGGTTGCTGGCGCATCTCGAGGGTCTCCGCGCCTACACCCCTCGCTCCAGGGACGTCGCGCGGATTCACGCGCGTTACGTGGCGGCGTGGGAACGGCTCCTCGCGGGGTACGCAGCGATCGAGGAGGGCTTCTCCACGGGCGACTACACCAGGCTCGCGCGCGGGAGAGAAGCGATGGAGGCCTGGCGAGAGGACATCGTCACGGTCGCCGACGAGCTGCGGGAGCTCATGGAGCACTTCGGCGTCGAGGGGAGCGGGGCCG
>CAZLYE010000058.1:0-6132 GCA_964562865.1 uncultured Binatia bacterium (SeqCode)
CCCGGGGCGTCGAAGACGACCGCGAGGTGGCGCGGGCGCTCCTCGCGCAGGAGCTTCGCCAGCATGTTGGTGAAGCCGTACACCGCGTTGGTCGGAAGACCGCGGGTGGTCCCGAGCCCCGGGAGCGCGTGAAAGGCGCGGAAGACGTACCCGCTGGCGTCGATCAGGTAGAGGCGCGGCCGGGCGCCGGAATCGGCGGTTCCCATTTTGCCGCGCCCGGACGCTAGCAGAGGGGTCCGGGTGTGTCCAATTCCCGCACCCTCTTGCAATCTCGCGAGGCCGCCGCTAGATACGCCCCCGAATTTTCCCGGCGCTGCTCCAGTCAAACGCCCTCCGGATGATCGAAGTCGCAAACCTCAGCAAGCGTTACGGGGACCTCGCCGCCGTCCGGGACGTGTCGTTCTCGGCCTCGTCCGGCCAGATCCTCGGCTTCCTCGGCCCGAACGGCGCCGGGAAGACGACCACCATGCGGATCATCACCGGGTTCATGCCGGCGACGTCCGGGACGGTGCGCGTGGACGGCTTCGACGTCTTCGACCAGTCGACCGAGGTGCGCCGGCGGATCGGGTACCTGCCGGAGAACCCGCCGCTCTACAACGACATGGCGGTGGCGCCGTACCTCCGCTTCGTCGCGAAGCTGAAGGGCATGAGCCGCGCCGACATCCCGACGGCGCTCGATCGCGCGCTCGAGACGTGCGGCCTGACGGCCGTACGGGACCGCCTCCTCGGCCACCTCTCGAAGGGCTTCCGCCAGCGCGTCGGCCTCGCGCAGGCCCTGATCCACGATCCGCCGGTCCTCGTCCTCGACGAGCCGACCATCGGCCTCGATCCGCGGCAGATCGTCGAGATCCGGAGCCTCATCCGGACGCTCGGCGGCAAGCGCACGGTCGTGCTGTCGACGCACATCCTCCCCGAGGTGTCGCAGGTCTGCGACAAGGTCGTCATCATCAACGACGGCCGCATCGTCGCCGAGGACACGCTCGCCAACCTGACCCGCGGGCGCGCGCTCGAGGAGGTCTTCATCGAGGCGATCGGCCGCGAGGGTGACGGCGCCCGCGCGACCGCCGCGGCCGAGGGAGGAGCCTGACGGTGCGGAACGTGCTCACGATCGCGGGCAAGGAGCTCCGCTCGTACTTCGCGTCGCCCGTCGCCTACGTGCTCCTCGCCGCGTACCTCGCGCTCGGCGGCTACTTCTTCTACGCGCTCCTCACGGCGTTCAACCAGACGCTGCAGATCTACACCATGATGCGGAACCCGGAGATGATCTCCCGGTTCAACCTGAACCAGATGGTCGTCGTTCCGCTCCTCCACAACATGTCGGTGCTCCTCATCTTCATCGTGCCGGCGATCACCATGCGCATGTTCCCCGAGGAGAAGCGCGCGGGGACGTACGAGCTGCTCCTCACCTCGCCGGTGCGGGTGGGCGAGATCGTGCTCGGCAAGTTCCTCGGCGGGCTCGTGCTGGTCCTCCTGATGGTGGCGCTGTCGGGGCTCTTCGGCTTCCTCCTCGTCGTCTACGGCAACCCCGAGCTCCCGATGATGCTCTCCGGGTACCTCGGACTCGCCCTCATGGGGACGGTCTTCCTGGCGATCGGCACGCTCATCTCGTCCTTCACCGACAACGTGGTGATCGCCTACGTGGGAGCGCTCTTCACGCTCCTCGTCCTCTACACGATCGGCTGGCTCGGCGAGACGATCCAGGGCGTCGGCGGCGGTCTCGTCCGCTACGCGTCGATCACGGAGCACTTCACGGAGCTCACCAAGGGCGTCATCGACACGAAGGACCTGGTCTACTTCGCCACCCTGCTCGTGATCGGCATCTTCCTCACGCAGCGGTCGGTCGAATCGGTGCGCTGGAGGTAACCGTGCGGCGGTCGGCTTCGCTGTTCGGAGTCCTCGGGCTCCTCTTCCTCGCGTTCGGCTTCGGCGGGATGATGTTCATCCGCGATCCGCTGCGCGACCCGTACGTGCTGCTGAACCTCGTCGGCGGCGCCGGGCTCCTCCTCGCCTATCTCTCCTTCGGCTTCGAGGACTTCCGGAGCGCGCTCGGGCAGCGCTCCACCCGCTACGGGGCCGGGGCGGCCGTCTACACGCTCCTCTTCGTGGCTCTCATCGTCGGCGGCAACTACGTCTCGTGGCGCCACCATCATCGCTGGGACCTGACCGAGGCGGGGATCTACACGCTCGCGCCGCAGTCGAAGAAGGTCGTCGGCGCGCTCGGCCAGCAGATCGAGATGACCGGCTTCGTCGAGGCGGGCCAGGACCCGCAGCTCGAGAGCCTCCTCGAGAGCTACCAGTACGCCGCGCCGTCGAACGTGAAGTTCCGCCTCGTCGACCCCGACAAGGAGCCGGGCCTCGTCGACCAGATGAAGATCACCGCGCTCCGGAGCGTGCATCTCAAGTACGGGAACGAGTCGTTCGTCGTGACCAACCCGACGGAGGAGGCCATCACCAACGGCATCATCCGGGTGACGGGGACCAGCAAGAAGGTGCTCTACTTCACCGACGGCCACGGCGAAGCCGACATGCAGAACCGGGAGGACGCGAAGGGCTACGCGGAGGCGAAGACCGCGCTCGAGCAGGAGAACTACGACGTGAAGACGCTCGTGGCCCTCGATCAGATCCCCGAGGACGCGAGTGCGGTCGTCATCGCCGGCCCCGAGCGGGCGCTGAGCGAGCAGGAGCTCCAGACGCTCGACGGGTACTTGAAGCGCGGCGGGCACGTCTTCGCGCTCGTCGGCCCGCGCCAGGGCGGCGAGCCGATGGCGAAGCTCCTCGGTGACTGGGGCGTCAAGCTCGGCAACGACATCGTGATCGACCGCGAGATGCGGCTCTTCGAGGGCCCGACCCTCGGGACGAAGCCGATCACGAAGACCTACGGCACCCACCCGATCACGCAGAACTTCCGCGACTACACCACCTATCCGGAGACGCGCACCGTCGAGCCCGACGCCGCGGGGAAGAAGGGCATCCAGGCGACCGCGCTCGTGAAGACGTCGCCCACGAGCCGCGCGCTCACCAAGGTGGATGATCTCTTCACCAAGGGCACCGCGACGCTCGAGGAGAGCGACCGCCGCGGCCCGCTCACCATTGCGGTCGCGGTCGAGGCGAAGCTGAAGGACCTGAACGGCGGCACCCCTCCTCCGGCGGCGGAGGGGAAGAAGGCGCCCGAGGAGGCGCGGCTCGTCGTCTTCGGCACGTCGCGCTTCGCGGACAACCAGGACCTCGCGCAGTTCCGCCTGAACGGCGACCTCTTCCTCAACGCCATCGGCTGGCTCGTCGGGCAGGAGGAGCTCGTCTCGATCCGCAGCCGAAGCGTCCGCGCGTCGCGGGCGGAGCTCACGCCGAACCAGCAGCAGCAGCTCTTCTACCTCTCCGTCTTCATCCTCCCGCAGCTCCTGATCGCGAGCGGTATCGCCGTCTGGTGGCGGCGGAAGTCCCGGTGAGCGTCCGGCGCATCCTCGTCCTCCTCGTCCTGGTCGCGGGCCTCGGGACCTACCTCTGGGTCTACGAGGTCCCGAAGGCACAGCAGGAGGGGAAGAAGGAGAAGCTCCTCGGCGTCGACAAGGACGCCGTGACCGGGATCGCGCTCACCTACCCGGACCGCGAGATCGAGCTGCGCAAGGGCGACAAGGACTGGCGCCTCGTGAGGCCGGTCGACGCGCCGGCCGACGAGACGGTCGTGAAGGGCATCCTCTCGGCGCTCGCCGACGCCGAGGTCCAGAAGTCGCTCGACGAGGTGCCGAAGGACCTGGCGCCGTTCGGGCTCGACAAGCCCACCGTCACCGCGCGGCTCACGCTGAAGGACGGCACGCAGCCGCCGGCCGTCGCGGTCGGCAAGAACACCGCGATCGGCGGCAAGGCCTACGTCCGCAAGGGCGAGGAGCCGAAGCTCTACCTCACCAGCTCCTCGATCGGCTTCGGCCTGAACAAGCAGGCGAAGGACCTCCGCGACAAGCAGGTCGTGAACTTCCAGGACGACGACGTGTCGCGCGTCGAGATCCATCCCCAGGGCGCCGAGGCCATCACGCTCGTCCGCAAGGACAAGGACTCCTGGATCGTCGACCCGGGGGACCATCCCGCGGATCCGACCGAGGTCCGCTCCTACCTCTCGTCGCTCCGCGCGACGCGGGCGACGGACTTCCCCGACGACGCGCCGGCGGACCTCGGGAAGTACGGCCTCCTCGACCCGCGTCTCGTCGTGACCGTCGTCAGCGGCAAGGACGGGACGTCGTCGCAGAGCCTGGTGGTCGGCGGCGAGACGACCCAGGGCACGCAGAAGCAGGTCTACGCGAAGCGCGGCGACCAGCCGACGGTCTATGCCCTCGGCGACTGGTCGTACCGGACGCTCACCAAGACCGCCGGGCAGTTCCGCGACAAGACCGTGCTCGGCTTCGACCCGGGACGGGTGGGCAGCGCGGTTCTCGAGCGGAAGGACGGCGGCAAGGTCACGATGGCCCGCGCCGAGAACGGCTGGAAGGTCGAGGGCGCGGACGGGAAGAAGGCGAAGGACACGGTCATCACGAGCTTCCTGGACGACGTCCGCGACCTCCGCGGCTCGGACGTGGCCGCCGAGCCGGCGACCGACCTCGGGCACTTCGGGCTCGACGCGCCCGACCTCCGGATCGCGCTCACCGACAAGGACGGGCAGGCGATCGGCACGGTCGCGGCCGCCAAGCGCGACGGGAAGTACTACGTCATGCGCACGGGCGGCGAGGCCGTCTTCGAGGCGCGCGACTACATGTACGCGCGGCTCGACAAGCAGCTCCGCGACTTCGTCGAGGACCCCACGGCCACGACGACGACCATCGCCGCCCCTCCTCCGCCACCGGCCGCCGGCGCCGACGAGGACGACGGCGACGACGGGTCCGGCGAGGAAGGCGACTAGCATCTCCGCGCGCCGGGGGCGGCGGGGTACCGCCCGCGCTCCGGCTCTCGGCGGCCGCCCATCTCGTCACGTCCGCGTCGCGGCGGTGGCCGCCTCGAGAGTCGCGCCAGCGGCATCCCGCCACCCCCGGCGCGGGCCAGCGCTAGCCCGCGACCTCGTCGAGCGCGGCTAGCAGCCCGTCGATCTCGGCGTCGGTGCCGACGGTGATGCGGAGGGCGTCGCCGAGGCCGTGGGCGGTGAAGTGGCGCACCAGGATGTCACGGGCGGCGAGCGCGCGCGCGACCGGACCGAGGTCCACGCCGGGCCGGCGCGCGAGGACGAAGTTGGCCTCCGAGGGAGGCACGCGGAAGCGACGCTGCTCGAGCGCGGCGGTGAGGCGCGCGCGCGTCGCCTGGATGCGCGCTACGTTCGCCTTCATCCAGGGCATGTCGCCGAGCGCAGCATGCGCGGCGGCCTGGCTCGGGCGGCTCAGGTTGTACGAGTCCTTCACCGTCCGGAGGCCTTTCAACAGGTCCGGATGGCCGAGCGCGAGGCCGACACGGAGGCCGGCAAGCGAGAAGGACTTCGAGAAGGTGCGGAGGACGATCACGTTCGGGAGCCGGCCGACGAGCGGGAGCGCGCTCTCCCGCGCGAAGTCGACGTACGCCTCGTCGACGACCAGCACGCCCGCGACCTCGCGCGCGAGCGCCTCGACCCCCCGCAGCGGGACGAGCGTGCCGGACGGCGAGTTCGGGTTGCAGAGGAACGTGACCCGCGCCCTGATGGCGGCCAGGCCGGGCGGGAGCGAGAAGTCCTCCGGGTAGGGCACGCACACCACCTCGGCGCCCTGCGCCGCGACGATCGTCTCGTAGAGGCTGTAGGTCGGGACCGGAAACGCCACGCGCTCTCCGGGGTCCACGGTCGCCCGCAGGACGAGCGCGATCAGCTCGTCGGATCCATTCCCCGCGAGGATGTGGTCGGGCGGGACGCGGTAGACCTCCGCGGCCCGCTCGCGCAGCGCGCGCGCCTCCGGGTCGGGGTAGAGCCGGATGCTCTCGTCGGCGGCCCGCGCGAGCGCCTCGAGGACGCGCGGCGAGGGCGGGTACGGGTTCTCGTTGGTGTTGAGCTTGATCACCCGGCGGTCGGGGCCGGGCTGCTCACCGGGAACGTACGGCGGCACGCCCCGGACGGCCGGTCGGAGCCAGTCGGCCGGCCCGGCCAGGCTACTTCACCGCCTTGATCTGACGCGGGGCCTGCAGGTCGGC